>JAIRJR010000212.1 GCA_031260575.1 Tannerella sp. | reverse complement strand
ATAATAATTATGTGCCTTTTAGTTCTGTAAGCCGATATAATACATCTGACTTTGGATGTATTTTTGAAGTAAACCCGGCGTCTCTAAGCGCCAATATCTTTTTTATAAGTCACTTAGCGGCAAAAAATGCTACAGTAATTTTAGCTAATATTCACTGTGGTATTGGAGCATTAACCCATCTTGCAGCTACTGTTTGCTAAATGTCTGTACATATGATCCTTCATTTTTTTTGGATTCCAATTTGTGTACTACAAATTTTTTCTTTTTGAATGGTGTTGATTTATATTTGAGGGCTTGATATATCTCCTTCACTTTGTCATTTGGTTCGGAACAGCGTCGTATTTGTATGATTTCATCACTTTTATTTTGTGCCGTAGTAGTGATGGCTTTTTGTGTATTCATGATGCGAACGATCTCATTCCACTGATGGTTGATTCCTGTTTCTTTGAGTTGGTGACGTATTGAGTTGACAACCCAGTATGCCAAAATGGCTAAGTGCAGGTGTGCCATTGTATTTTCATCTTTTTGATGGAAAATGGGACGCAAATCTAATTCGGACTTCAGTATCGCAAAGGTCTGCTCTATATCTCTTATGGTATTGTAGCTATCCCATAATATCCGGCTTTCATTGTCCAGGGATGTTTGCAGGAAATAGATTCCACACCCGGCATTTATTTCCACTTCCGCTTTGAACTTCCACGTCATGGCGGTCACGATGCGCTTGACAGTTTTCTTTTTCTTTCCAACAATTTGTTCCTTTACCTGATATTCTATTTCGTAGTGTTTATGAATGGAAGGGTATTTTTCCTTCAACCGGCCTACCCGCTCATGAACCTTCTCTTCATTTTTTATTCCGCTTTTTTTACTTAGGCCTTCCTGTATGACAATCAATCCTTTCCGGTATCCATCATGGAAACGGTTATTCATCGACAGCTCCTTTTTCTGTTTTGATAGACTTTCTACCTTTAAATAATAATCGACACCTTCCCCGGAAAGGATGGAAGGCACCACCTTTTGAAGATGTATTTTCCGTTTGCGGTTATCCTCCACAACCAAGCAATCTTCACCCTCGACTATCTTATAGTCTTTCAAACGGGAACGGCTGACACACAGATAATCAAAGCCATTTTCGCGGATTTTCGCCAGATTGGCTTTGGTTGCTATCCCTGCGTCTATCACCACCAATCCTTTTTCTGCCGTCGAGGATGTTTTTTCACGTAAATTCTTTATCATCGCCTCCAGAGTGGATGGGTCGCTTACATTACCCTGAAGGATAGCAGAATATTTTATAAACCCATAAGGGTTGATCACCAACGCTAAAACAACTAACTTGGCATCACTGCGTTTTTCTTTGCTTCGTCCGAAATTCGCTAACTGGCTGCCCCTTTTTTCCCCCTCGAAAAATGTATTAGTGAGATCGAAAATTATAATTTTATCCTGAATATCGAATAGATCGTTCGTTCGATGGGAAAGATGGGCCTCCAAACTGTCTTTGAGGGAATACAACCGTTTAGAAATACTGTAAAGACTGTCTTTTGTGATTTTATCCATCGGGAAACCAGTCAGTTCGCATACAGCCGAGTTCTCCGTAATCCAGCGGCTGGTTTTCAATTCCGAAGCCGGATATACTGCACGACTGATGATATGGGTAAACGCTAAACGAACGTCATCGGGAAACCAGTCCACTTGAGAAGAAAGAAAATTGCTCATACCCAGTTGTTCAAGGGCTTGATAGCAGAGCCATTCGCCGCCTATCTCGCGAACGTCTTTGTGGCGAAGACTGTTCATGTCGATCGTCTGCCAATCGCGACCGGACAGAAGCTCCTTCGGAGGAGGCGACTGAACATCTATTTTTTTCTCTCTTACTAAACGAGCGTATAGCTTATCTACCCACTCCCGTATGACAGGCGTCTCCTTCTCATATTCCATACGAAATATCTCACCGCTAAGCGATTGGCATTTGTGGTTGAGTAGCTTTTGGATACGGTTCAAATCTTCTGCCTCAAGACCATCCATAAATCCAACATTGAGCAGCGTACGATGACATACCCTGCCGTCGGCATTACGGTAACTTTCGATTAACCTGTAATAACCGGCCGGCTCTCCGGTTGCCGGATTCTTTCGAATGGAAACTTTGAAATACATGGCCACAAAGGTCGGTTTTGAATCTCAAATTGTCAATACCCCCCTGTGTACTACAAACACATCTGAGTCATCAATGCGTCCTCAATATCAGCTTATTACAATTTTAACGCTTGACAAAATCTTGAAAAAAGGCTATTATTAAGTGGATTTTAACATAATTGATACCAATATTTAATGATTTTTATAATATAAACAAAGAGCAGCTGCAAAATGGGTTAAGTTCCGATGTTGAAAATCGGGGTGGTAAGGCTATTGTAGAAGATCTAAATCGACAGAGCCCGGGTGAGGGCATTGGATATAAAGAATTTGGGCCGGTTCAGGGAGGAGGGCAACTGCATGATTTTCGGTGGGAAGACATTAAAGATTTGAAAGGAGATTTGTTTATTCCTGAAAATGAGAGATTTTACACTGTAATATTATTACTCGAAGGTGAATACAAAGCAGTAAATGCCGGTTTTAATGACGGAACATTAATATACATAAGTTCTTATGTGCCTCAAATTAAAGATAGAGAAAAAAATGAGGGCGCACCT
>JAIRJR010000413.1 GCA_031260575.1 Tannerella sp. | reverse complement strand
TTCCGCCCAGCGCTTTGTCTACGACAGGTTTCACCTTTTCTTTATATACAGCCGACCCGATCGTTTGATTATACAATTCAACCCACCGGTTTCCTTCGTTTGTTTCATCGATCTTGATCTTCTCGGGCAATAAAAAAACCGGCAATCCGAACGCCAAAACGATCAAAACCACAACCGGCACACGCCACCGCCATGTGAAAAAACAAAATCGCTCGTAGAACCGGTTGAAATAAACGATTTTCCGGTTTCCCCGAAATTTCACGAATAACTGAATAATTGAATAACTAAATAACTGAATCTTTGATTTTTTGATTCTTTTAATCTTGATTCTTTTCTTTATTTTCAATTTCTCCAATAGCGCCGGAACCAAGAAAAGTGCGATAAAAAGGGATATGCTGAGGTTTACAATGATAACAACTGCAAAGTCCTGTAAGTTCAACCGGATTTGCTCATCTAAAAAGAAGATGATCCCCAAAGCAGCGATCGAGGTAAGCGTTGCGGTCAGAATCGCCACAAAGGCTTTCATATTCCTACGTTGTATGATCTGGTCGGACATCACAATGGTATTGTCGATGATCAATGTCAGCGATATCGTGATGCCGGCTAATGAATAGAGTTGTATTTCCAATTTCAGGAAATAATACCCGATCAATGCAATCGCAATATTGACCGCCAACGAGATGGATATCAACAACAAATATCTGAGATTCCGGTAGATAAGAAGGACAAACAATAACAGGATGATTAAGGTGAGCGATGAACGGAAGTACACTTTGTTCAGTTCTTTTTGGATGTAATCGGTCGCATCGTACGCCAAATGGATTTCATATCCGGCCGGGAAGATCGATTCCAATTCAGCCAACTGATTTTTGATTTTTTTGCTTAACTCCAACTGATTGGCATGTCCATCGGCGGTTATTGACAGGTAGATTGAGTTCAAGCCATTGATCCTGAAATAGTTTGTCGGCCTTCGTTCGACATACGCCACCTTAACGATTTGATCCAGGTTGATCAATTTTCCATCCATTTTCTTGACTTGTATTTTGGATACGTCAAAAATCCCGAAAGGGCTATCCCCCACCCTTTTGGGTAACGGATCAGAGGAAGCCGGGTCGTTTGCATCTCCCTTTCGGGAAGACGGCGAAGAGCCATATCCGGGTGTTACCATCACGCGTAACCATTGACTACCCTCTTCTGTATGGATCGAAGCCGTTCCCAAATATATTTTTTCCAGAAAGCGGTAAATCGCATTCTGTATTTCATTGGGTGCGACGCCTAACTGTAACAATTGGATATTGTCGTATGTCAATTGCCATTCCATGGGTTGTGCGCCGGAGATATTGATCCGGCTGATCCCCTCAATTTGGTTCAATCGCGGTTGGATTTGACTTTCCGTAAATTGCTGGATGAGAATCGGGTTTGCCGGTGAATTGATGGTGTAGGCGATAAACGGACGGCTGGCATTTTCGTCCGGCCGGCGAACGGATATCTCCGGATAGTTGGTTTCGGGCGGAAGCGATGGCCAGGCTTGTCTGATGATGGTAGAAACCTCGAAACGGGCAATCTCCATATCGGCATGTTTATTCATCCGGATGATGATGTTTCCGCCGCCGTTTCGCGATCTGGATTCGATTTGTTCAATGTCTTTCATCCGGCTCAACATCGCTTCCAATTTCGAAGTCACCTCCATTTCGACAACGCGTGGCGAAAGGTTTTCCCGCATGGTAAACCTCACATTGATTTCGCGAAAAGCCAATGAGGGAGACAGTTTGATGGGAAGAAGGGGTATAAAGCAGACCCCGGCAAATGAGAGGACGGTAAATGCCAAGATGATGGAAAAAGAAGAAATCCGTTTAGAACCCATATTCCTGATTAAAATCGTCCGAAATTTTTACCTGTCTTGCGAAATCAAACAACGTCAATTTCCGTATTTTATAATAAGTCATCCAATAATTTTTCAGAGCGGCAATGTAATTTTTCTGCGCTTCTTTTTGGCGGTTTAATGATAGCGTGAGGCTATTGATATCCGCCCGTCCGATGATAAACCGCTCTATGGTATTGTTGTAGGCCATATTGGCTAATCGCATCGCCGTCTCTGCCCTTTGCATCAAATCCTGCTGGATATTAAACTCGTCCACTGTCATAATCACATCCTGTTCGAGGCTTATTTCTTTTTGCCGGACAGATATGCGTGCAACATTCAAGTTGTTTTTGGCCATATTGGCACGTCCCTTCCGGACTCCCCAGTCAATCAGCGGAATTGAAAATCCAATACTTACAATATCCTGTTGCGACGGATTCCGGTAAGCGCCACCGAAATTTTCAGCTACCTGGTTGAAACCGACGCTGGCGTAAAATGAAGCATCGAACACAGCGCTTTTTTGCGTCTGGTCAACATTCCTTTCAGCCTCCAGAATTTGCTGCCTGTGATCTAAAAATTCAGGATTATTGTCGTGCGCCTGTATTAACGCCATCTCTGTTGTGATGGTTAATCCGGCCGGTTTATCCGGTAATTCGAGCTTGACAGGCGTGTCTTTTTCCATGTTTAGGAATGAAACAAATGCGAACATTGCCCGCTTCAACGCTAAATCAGCATTATGCAAACTGATCCGCGCATTCTCGGCATCTAATTCCAATGTCAGTAGATCAGTCTGCGAGATCGACATGATTTCGAATCGTTCTTTTCCAATGCGGTATAAAGTGTCTTTTGAGACAACTTCGTCT
>JAIRJR010000392.1 GCA_031260575.1 Tannerella sp. | reverse complement strand
GAAGGTTTCGATTTCTTGTAATAATTTACTCATTTCGTTTACTTTATTAATAATTTACTGTCAACCAATGTCCCGCCAAAATTCTGTGTGAGTTTGAAATACAACATTCCTTGTTTTTCGTAATTTTCGCAACCGCATCCTAAATACTCATAATCAGGATTTAAGATGTTTTCTCTGTGTCCGGGCGAGTTCATCCAGCCTTCCACTACAATTTTGGCATATTCGTAATACGAGTAGGGAAGTATCTCACGCCCGAATGTTGAGACATAATGCGGCGTCCCGTTTCTGTGTTCAATCCTGAAACGCTCTTTTGTGCTGATAATTGGATAATCGGCAATGTTTTCGGCGCAACATATAAAGTCCTGCCCACTGTTGTCCTTTATAAAATTGATGCGGTCGGTCAGCGTTCTATATCTTGCGTCAAAAGCGTTGTCGTGGCTAAAAAAGTTATGGCGCTTCATTTGTTCGGAGTGCAAAGTCGCCGCTTGTCTTAACCTTTCGTGAAATTGCAATTGTTTCAGTTGAAATTTTTGACGTTCGATATTTGTAAACCAAAAAACGGCGGCATCAAGTAAATCCACATCTACCATTGCGTTTGAAATTTTGTGCTGCAAATTGGCAGAGGCAAAAAATGATTTAGCGTCAAAACCGGAGTAATAATTATTCGGAGTTGGCGTATTTTGATTTGGGGTTGGCGCAAATCTTGAAGTTTTTCCCGTAAATCTCGACGTGTTTGCTTCGTTTGATAACAACCGCACTACCTCCTTTGCATCCGCTATCTTAAAATCATTAGCCACAATTCTTTTTCCGCCAATGGTTTCGATTATAACATTGGCAAATAAAACCCAACTTCCGATTGACACACTCGCTATATTGCTGCGGTCAATAACCGTAGAGCGATACCCCAAGATATGACCTTTGTAATAGGTAACTTTCAAGGTATCTATTTCCAATCGACCTGGAAATAGCATATTGTCCGGCGGAAGTCGGAGGGCTGTGAAGGTTTGCATACTATGAATTAATGTATCAATATTGGATTACGATACGCCTAAAAATTAGTTTTGATTTTTTCTTCAATCGTTCTAATACAAGCGTTGCATCCACCGTTATTCTTTAAAACTTCAAGCGCTGATCTCAAGCGTCCGTTACCAGCGATTGCGTCTGTCGAAAGAGCATAGTCCCAAAGTTGCTGTACGGTCATACTCCATAAAACGGAAATTTTACTCCCACAATTACTACAAATCATTGTTAAGTCCTCCAATTATAATTTCCTCTACTCGTATGGCTTTTCGAAATCGCCCCGTTTTTGAAATGGTCTCCGGTCTCCATTACTCTATCAAGGTTGTCGTTGAAACTCATGATTTTATATGTTATAATTTTATTAATCAAATAAATAGAATGTTTTTTTAGTATATTTTTGGATTGTCTTCACTTTTGGACATAAAAAAAACGTGGACAAAACTCTGTTTATCTGTTATGCGAGGTTCTTGACTACCTGACCACTGAATCTACGAGTAAAGCCCACGCCGTAAAACGACGTGAGCGCCAGCAACTTTACTCCCAGTGGCCATTGAAATTGTCAAGATTTCGCTAAACTAGAATAAAAGCTAAACGCTTTTTTATAATAAATGTCTTAAAGTGCGAGAGTTATCTCTCGTCGTTTTTTATATCATAAGCAAACCATTTTAAAATATGAACGCGCAAATATACTCGAAGGTTTTATAATATCCAAATACTTATGACATAAAATTTTACAAAATTAATAATACTGCCTTACGATACCATCAAACAGACATCCCTGCCGCCCTTCTCTTTTCTTTGGGCAAAGGTATCGCCATGCCTCTTTTGCCCTGTAAAGGTCAAGCCCCTGCGGGGTTTCGGAAAAAATCTCCACACCTCCGCTTCGCTCCGGGTAGTATTTTTCCCGAAAACCTTGACAGGGCAGGCATGGCGATTCTTTTTGCCCTGAAAAGAGAACGGCGGCAGCAGTTCTCCAATCATTAATCTTTAAAACAAAAAGAAAATGAAACAGTTACCTTTCAAAAGGATTACATCAACCGTAATCCGAATCATCATCTGGGCAGTATGTATCAAAATGCTTGCCGGAATGGGTGTTACGCCACTTTTGGCAGTAATCATCCTGCTCATGCTGAAAAGTATTTTCCGTATCATCTTCCGCCTGTCGGTCATCTTAGTTTCCATCGCCATGTTTGTCCTGTTTCTCTCACTTTTATGCTGCATCTGACCATGAACGGTAAAATAAACACAGAAACACTGAAAGTCTGCGAAGTAAGCATCAGCTACCGCCCCAAAGTCAAACCATCTGAAAGACCTGTGATACGCAATTCGCAGGATATTTACAGGCTGCTTACCGACAGCCGGGTATTCAGTCCGGATACGATTGAACATCGCGAGTTTTTTAAGGCGGTTCTTCTCAACAGGGCAGGCAGGGCGCTTGGGGTCATGCACATCTCGGAAGGAGGTATCAGTGAAACGGTTGTCGATATCAGGCATATCATGCAGGGGGCTATTTTAGCTAATGCCTCAAGTCTTGTGCTGGCACATAACCATCCCGCGGGAAATTGCACGCCGAGCCGGGAAGATGATACCATTACTCAAAGAGTGAAACAAGCCTGCACCCTGTTTTCAATCAAAGTCCTTGACCACCTGATAATCACCCCATACGCATATTATTCATACGCCGACGAAGGACGGATCGTGTGATAAAATACAAACCCTTTAATAAATAAAAAATGCAAACAGCAACAACAACAGGCAGGCGGCGAAGAACAAGTAACCGCACTGCCAACACCGGCTATTAC
>JAIRJR010000385.1 GCA_031260575.1 Tannerella sp. | reverse complement strand
TCCGCAAGGCGCTACTGCACTTGATTTTGCCTACGAAATACACACCAATGTCGGCGACCGGTGCATTGGAGCAAAAGTCAATCATCAGTTGGTTCCATTAAGTTATAAATTGTCGTCCGGAGATCAGGTTGAAATATTGTCATCACGCTCTCAATCTCCTCAGCAAGAATGGTTGAATTATGTTACGACAGCAAAAGCGAAAACAAAAATCGAGCTTTCGCTTAAAAAACAAAGAAAAGAAAAAGTCAAAGAGGGAGAAGAAATACTGGAAGAATGGCTGAAAAAAGCGCAGACAGAACTTGCTACTCCTGTTTTGGACAAACTTCTTGCATTTTACGGCTACCTGAAAAAAGACATGTTTTTTTACGCTATAGCCGAAAAACAGTTGGAACTACCTGAAAATCCGCAAAAAATACTCAAAACAAAATCGAGAAATTTTATTGTACGGTATATGAAACACGCTTTCAATGCGGTGAATCCTTATTCAGGCAAAGAAAGCGGAGATCCGAAGACTTTGGATACTTTTTTAGACGCTCGACAAATCGACCGGAAGAAAAACTATATTCTTGAAGAAGAGGATTATCAGAACAATTACATTGCAGCTTCCTGCTGTAATCCCGTTCCCGGCGATGAAGTATTGGGATTTGTCCGCGATGACGGACGGTTGGAAATCCATAAACGTTCTTGTAATCAGGCGCTTAATATAAAAAGCCGCTTTGGTAATCGCATAATTTCATGCAATTGGGCGGGTCATAAATCATTCTCTTTTCCCTGTACCATAGAAATAAAAGGCATAGACAGAATGGGTATTCTGAACGAAATCACTCAGGTTATCACCAATGATTTATCCGTAAATATGAAAAAATTGGTCATAGATTCCGACGGAGGAGTATTCAGCGGAACAATCGAAGTGATTATTCATGATTTGGACGATATTAATCTGTTATCTAACCGTTTACAGAAGGTAAAAGGCATACGTAACGTCAAGCGTGTAACGGAATAAACGAAGAATTATTTGAAAAATATATAATTTATTAAATAAAAAGAGTATATTTGCATCATAATTTAGGTATATGAAACGAATCGCAACAGTAATAATGCTTTTGGTAGCTCTGTCTAATCAGATTTCTGTTTTTTCTCAAGATAACAAAAACAGAAAAGAATCTGCTGAGATGGAAGAACAGATTACGCCCAAAATGTACGTTGCCGATAACCGGTTATATGTGAACAATGCTTCGGTTGGTAAGCGGGTGGAAGTTTTTTCTATTATTGGAAACAAAATTCGCGAAATTCCAATTACCGCTTCAGATAATTCTTACGAGCTGAATCTTCCCCGTGCTATTTACATCTTCCGCTTGGACGGAGAGGTAAAAAAGTTCGTCATAAAGTAAATTCACGGTAATTTACTATATTTACACGCAAAATCAAAAATTCATTAGTCAATGAAAAAAACTTTTTTTATTTGGATGGTAGCTGCATTATGCGTCAGCGTGAATGTTACGGCGCAATATGGCGGCGGCAGATACGGTGGACGCGGTGGTGGCTTCGGCGGAGCCGGCAGAGGTAATCGTTATGGCGGAGAACAAAGGGCGCAATCCCAGTCCAACAGCAACAGCGATCAAATCAGCCTTACCAACTTTCCTGAAATTACAGGATTGACCCTGAAACAGAAATTAGAAGTTTCGACTCTTCTTACGAATGAACAAAAAGATATTCTAAAGATTAAAGACCAAAAACAGGAGTTGCA
The DNA here is from genome assembly GCA_031260575.1 of Tannerella sp. Classification (GTDB taxonomy): domain Bacteria; phylum Bacteroidota; class Bacteroidia; order Bacteroidales; family Tannerellaceae; genus Tannerella. The sequence goes on along the minus strand of JAIRJR010000385.1, from coordinate 1,742 downwards.
GGTAAAAATTGATCATGCAAGTAGTCAGAAAGAGACTGATAAATATACGAAAAAGATGGAAAAACTGGATGATAAGATACAACAGGTATCACAGAAAACTGAAAAAAAAATCCAGGCAGTTCTTACCAACGACCAATACAGGGAATTTACTGAAAAGAAAGACCAAATTAAATTTGGCACTCTTCCCGGATTTGGAAATGGATTCCGTTCCAATCCGCCGAACGGTAATTTTCCAAACGGAAGAGAGCAATTAAACAATCAATAATTAAACAATTAATGTATGAATCAACAAAAAATTGAGAAACGGTGCGCTTACCGCTTCAAGCGTTTTGTGCGCCGTAGTTACGCCATTTTTAACAGTATGCACCGACAGATAACCATTGGAGTCGTTACCGGATGTATGCTGACATTTGCTCATGTACCGCAAGTTTTTGCGCAGGGAATGCAATCCACGCACAGCGATATTCCCGAACAGGCGCTGGATGAATTGATTGTGACTTCTTCCAAAGCGGAAGTAACATTCAATCAAACGGCGAAGATTGTGACAGTAATTACACGCGAAGAGATTGCGCGACAGCCGGTAGAGAGTATTCAGGACTTATTAAAAAATATCGTTGGTTTTGATGTCCGCCAACGAGGAGCAAACGGCGTTTTATCGGACATCTCCGTGCGTGGCGGCACTTTCGACCAAATAGCCATTCTTCTCAACGGTGCAAATCTCACCAATCCGCAAACAGGACATTATTCGTTAGACCTTCCGGTCAATCTTTCCGACATCGAACGTATAGAAATTATTCAGGGACCTTCTTCTTTATTGTATGGCGCAGGCGCTTTTTCCGGAGGAATCAATATCGTCACGAAAAAAGATTCCGATACAAAAGCTTATCTGAAAGCCGAAAGCGGAATGCACAAACTTTTTGACGCTGAATCCCGTTTTGCGTTGAAAACCAACACTTCAACGCACAGTTTTTCAGCAGGATACAATTCTTCGGGAGGATATATTCCCGACAGCGATTATAAAATTTTGAATACGTTCTGGCAAAGCAATTTCCATGTGGACGATTCTCAATTGAGCGTTCAGCTGGGTTACAATAACAAAGCCTACGGAGCGAACACCTTTTATTCGCCTGCTTATTTTAACCAATTCGACAAAACCCAGTCTATTTTTGCTTCTGTCAGAGGTGAATCCGGAACGAAACTTAAACTTATTCCACAACTTTACTGGAATAGACATTATGATATTTTCCAATTATACAGGGATGGAACATCCAATGTACCTTCTTGGTACAAAGGACATAACTACCACTATTCCGACGTATTGGGATTTAATCTCAACATGCAGTACAAATGGGAAGCAGGGATTACTAATTTCGGTGGAGAACTGCGAAACGAAGGCATTTTCAGTAACGTGTTGGGCGTACCGATGTCTGAATCTATCGGGAGATATACCAAATCCGATAACCGTACCAATACAAGCTATTTTGTAGAACATACCTATCTTTATCAAGGTTTTACCTTTAACGCTGGAGTACTTGCCAATTACAACAGTTTTTTCAAAAAGAAATTTGAATTTTTCCCAACCATAAATGTAGCTTATTGGCTGACAGAGTACGTAAAAGCGTTTGCATCCTGGAACAATGCCACCCGAATGCCAACTTTCACAGATTTGTATTATCTCACTCCAACCCACGAAGGAAATTCCAATCTTCAACCGGAAAAATCAGAATCGTTTGAATTGGGTA
>JAIRJR010000331.1 GCA_031260575.1 Tannerella sp. | reverse complement strand
AATACGGCGGTTAATAAGCCCTCAAATGTTTTGTCGTAGCGAAAAATAATCATAGTTTCCAGCCTGTAAAGATACAACTATTTCATACGAAAATACTATCTTTGCACTTTGAAATTATGTAAAAACAGTAACGTATGAAAGCAAATCTGAGTTCAAAAATTACATTCACCAAGGTTCCCAAACAATATTATCATCCTGAGAATGCGTATGAACAGTCCATCCTGACCCGCTTTGAAAAAACACCGACCTACATTTATGATTCGGCAGTGGAAGGCTCTATCGCTGTTGCCAAGGAACTGGCTGTACAAATCCGGGCAAAGCAAAAATCAAACCGGCAGTTTGTTCTGGCCATACCGGGAGGGCGTTCGCCCCGCTATGTATTTCAGGAGTTGATCCGCCTGCATAAGGAAGAACAATTGAGTTTCAGGAATGTGATTGTTTTGTTAGTGTATGAATTTTATCCGTTGACAAGTGCGGTTTGCAGTAACCTGGCTTTTTTAAAGGATTCTTTTTTGAACCATATCGACATTGATTCGCAAAACATCTATTTTCCGGACGGTTTTATGAATAAAGACGACATCTACGATTTTTGCCGTCACTATGAACAACAGATTGAAACGATGGGCGGGGTTGACTGCCTTTTGTTGGGGCTTGGCCATTCCTGTTGCATCGGTTTTAATATGCCCGGCTCAGCCATCGGCTCGCGCACCCATTTGGTATTGCTCGATAATAATTCGCGCAAAGAGGCCGCCCGTTTGTTCCGCAACGATGAACAAATACCGGCCGGCGTCATTACCATGGGCCTGTCGACCATCCTGAAAATAAAACACATCTTTTTGATGGCGTGGGGCGAAGAAAAATCCAATGATATCAGGCAAACCGTTGAAGGTAAATTGGATGATATGTTTCCTGCGTCGTGTCTTCAAAATCATCCGAATATAAAAGTCGTAGTCGACCTTCAGGCGGCAAGCGCCTTGACGCGGATTAGCAAACCCTGGTTAGTCACTTCGTGCGAATGGGATAACAAACTGATTCGCAGGGCAATTGTATGGCTTTGTCAACATACCGGAAAGCCTATCCTTAAATTGACGAATAAAGATTATAACGATTACGGATTGGGTAAATTGATTGCATTGTATGATTCGGCTTATAATGTGAATATCAAGATATTTAATGACATACAGCATACAATAACCGGCTGGCCGGGTGGAAAGCCGAACGCCGACGATTCAAACCGTCCCGAGCGCGCCCTTCCTTTTCCTAAAAAAGTGATTGTCTTCAGTCCGCACCCCGATGACGATGTCATATCGATGGGAGGCACTTTCCGACGTCTGTGCGACCAGCAACATGATGTACACGTGGCCTATCAGACGTCCGGCAATATCGCAGTGGGTGACGAAGAGGTGATTCGTTATTGCGAATACCTGCGCGACGTATGCGAGAAATATACTACGGATCAGATTGTCAAAAAGAAAGCCGAAGAAATCATTCATTTTTTAAGCTGCGAAAAGAAGGAAGGCGACCCTGAAAAGCCTGATGTGCTGTTTATGAAAGGAACGATCCGTCGCGAAGAAGCGCGCACGGCATGCCGTTATTCAGGCGTGAAAGATGAAAATATACATTTTCTTGATTTGCCGTTTTACGAGACCGGCACTGTGAAGAAAGCCAACCTCAGTCAGATTGATGTCGACATCGTAAAAAAATTGCTGACGGAAATACAACCCGACCAGATGTTTGTAGCCGGCGATTTGGCCGACCCGCATGGAACGCATAAAGTTTGCTTGGATGCGGTATTGGCCGCCGTCGATGAATTGAAAGCGGAAGAATGGCTCAAACACTGCCGGATATGGATGTATCGAGGCGCTTGGGCTGAATGGGAGATGGATCATATCGAAATGGCTGTGCCCATCAGTCCCGAAGAATTGCGTCTCAAGCGGAATGTCATCCTGAAACACCAGTCGCAAGCCGAAAGTGCGCCGTTTCTTGGCGACGACGAACGATTGTTCTGGCAACGTGCCGAAGACCGGAATCGCGCTACAGCAGATTTGTACCAAAAATTGGGTTTGGCTTCGTATGAGGCGATTGAAGCGTTTGTGCGATATATTCCCGAACCGTGAGAAGAATCAAAGACTGGATGCTTCCGATTGCCATGGTAACCGGTGCATTGAATTACCAATGGATCGGTCGGCTCTCGTTTCTGACACCTTACCTGATTTTTTCGATGCTGTTGTTGACTTTCTGTAAGATGTCATGGAGGGAAATTCGCTTAAAACCGGCACATATATGGTTGTTACTGATTCAATTAATAGGCAGTACCGGTGTATATTTATTGATTCGCCCATTCAATGAAATATGGGCGCAAGGGGCGATGTTATGCCTACTGACACCTACCGCTACAGCCGCCGCAGTGATTACGGGTATGCTGGGAGGCAATGTGGGGTTTATTACGGCTTATCTATTGTTTTGTAATGTTGTAATCGCCATCGCCGCTCCTGTCTTTTTTTCGCTTATCGGAGTCAACGAAACGTTCACTTTCCTCGAATCGGTGTGGTATATATGCAGACAGGTCTTTCCTTTGCTCGTCTTTCCGTTATTTATCGCTGCTGCCCTGCGTAAATGGACGCCCAAAATTCATCAGATATTGATCCGGATTCCCAAACTGACGTTTTACCTTTGGGTGGTCGCATTAACCATTGTGACCGGTATCACGGTTCATTTTGTCTTTAACAGTCCAAATCCTGATTATTTCAATGAAATCGGATTGGCTGTGATTGCATTGATACTCTGCTGCTTGCAGTTTATCATCGGGCGCCGTATCGGTCATCGATACGGCGACGCATCTTCGTCCGGACAAGGTTTAGGACAAAAAAATACAATATTAGCCATTTGGATGGCGCAAACGTTTCTCCATCCGCTTGTCACAGTCGCACCGGCTGCCTATATCCTTTGGCAGAATATCATTAATTCGTACCAGCTCTGGAAGGTGAAACACAAATAACCGGACAATTGTCCATTAATAATCCGTAATCGGCTTATATTTAGGCACTAAAGATTTCATTACCATCCATCCGATCAAATAAGCCATCGCACAGAAGCAAAACATAATGAAATATCCGGCCGGTTTACCTGCAAATCCCATAAAATTCATTTGGGTTAGTTCTGCATGGTCAAACAGTCTTCCGGCAGCGTTTTGTATAAAGTATGAGCCTAAACCGCCTGCCATACCTCCAATACCTGTAATCGAAGCAATGGCAACCTTGGGAAACATATCGCCTACCGTCGAAAAAATATTTGCCGACCACGATTGATGGGCAGCGCAACCGATTGATATAAGAAGTACAGGTATCCAGGCTACACTACGCCCCAATGAGGGTTCAAAATGATAGGCAAGCGGTTGCGCCAACAATACACACAGGGGAAAAAAAGCGAAAATAAGCATCGCTCGCATACGGGCGGCGTATGGATTAATACCGGTCCGGTTGATAAAGATGGTAGGAAGTTTTCCTCCAACAAGCGATAACAGGGTTGTTATGGCATACAGCGTGAAAATCAACCCCATCCCCAAACCTTCCGTCGTTTTGATACCGAACTGATTACTCAGATAAGAGGGTGTCCAAAACAGGAAAAACCACCATACGCCATCGGTCATAAACTTGCCGAAAGCAAATGCCCATGTCTGTTTAAACGTAAAGCATTTCCAGAATGGCATTTTCTTTTCTTCAAGGGATACCGGTATAGGTTCTAACAGTTTATCCTGTTCGATGTAATCCAATTCGGCTTGATTGACCCATTTCCCTTTTTCAAGGAATTTCTCCGGTTTATCATACATAAATATCCAAAATCCCATCCATACAAAACCCAATAACCCGATGATAATAAATGCCATTTCCCATCCAAATGCTTTGGCTAAAGGCGGAATACATAATGGAGCGCCTAATGCACCTACCGATGCGCCCGCATTAAAAATAGAGGTGGCAAAGGCGCGGTCTTTCTTGGGAAAGTATTCGGCAGTTACCTTGATGGCAGCAGGAAAATTGCCTGCTTCGCCCAGCGCCAATACACTACGGGCAACCAAAAAGCTCCACATGCTTACGGTTGCGATCACAACAGCCGCATCTCCGGTAGCTTTAGCTAATTCGACAGCAGAAGATAATCCGACCCACCACTCCGTATATACACCACAGACGGCATGCAGACAAGCGCCAAACGACCATACACCGATCGCCCACAGGAAACCTTTTTTCGTTCCGATCCAGTCGATAAAACGTCCGGCAAAGAGCAAACTAATGGCATAAGCCAACGAAAAAAATCCGGTTATCCTCCCATAAATTGAATCGTTCCAATGAAATTCGGGTTTGATAAACTCCTCCCACGTTAGCGATAATACCTGACGGTCAAGATAATTGATCGTAATCGACATAAACAGTAAGCCGCAAATCGCCCATCTCCAATGGGTCATTTTTTGAATTTGATTATTCATTATCGTTTATAATTTAGAATTTTTAGTTTTTAGCTTTTAGTCTTTGATTGTTAGTTTTTGATTGTTATCTTTTAGTTTTTAACTTATCTCTGCACCCTGCCTGAACCATCCCCCTTCAGCAACGTTTCGACTTCGCTGACACCGACCAGGTTAAAGTCGCCATGGATGGTGTGTTTCAAGCACGAAGCTGCAACGGCAAAATCCAAAGCTTTTTGGTCATTGCCGGGATAGGTCAACAGCCCATAAATCAGCCCCCCCATAAATGAATCGCCCCCGCCTACACGGTCGACAATATGGGTGATGTCGTAAGTTGCCGATTCATAGAGCTTATCAGCATAAAGAACGCCCCCCCATGTGTTATGGTTTGCGTTGATGGAGCCGCGAAGCGTGATGATCACTTTCCGGGCTTTGGGAAAACGTTTTTTCAGTTGGACGCAGACTGACTCGAAATCTGCTGCATGGATTTCACCGGCCGTATGCGCCACTTCAAAACCCTCCGGTTTGATTCCGAATACTTTCTCCGCATCTTCTTCATTGCCAAGTATCACATCGCATTTTTCTACCAGTCCGGGCATGATTTCCGATGCTTTTTTGCCATATTTCCATAAGTTTTTCCGATAATTCAAATCCGTAGAAACTGTAATACCCAAACGGTTTGCAACATTGACCGCCTCAAGGCAAACATCGGCGGCGCCTTGCGAAATGGCCGGCGTTATCCCTGTCCAATGAAACCACTGCGCATCGTCGAAAACCTCTTCCCAATCTACCATGCCGGGTTTGATTTCTGCAATCGAAGAGTTGGCACGATCGTAAATGACTTTCGATGCGCGGGCAACAGCTCCTGTTTCAAGAAAATAGATGCCGACACGGTCGCCTCCCCGTACGATTTTTGTGGTTCCCACATTGTATTTTCTCAATTCCGATATACACCATTCCGCTATATCGTTATTGGGAAGGCGGGTGATATACTCAACAGGAATCCCAAAATTGGCCAGTGAAATTGCCACATTGGCCTCCCCGCCTCCAAACGTGGCATTGAGGCCGGAAGATTGAATAAATCGCTGAAATCCGGGAGTCGCCAAGCGCAGCATAATCTCTCCAAAGGTAACTACTTTTTTCATGATACCATTCTTTTGCATTGATATTTAAATAATTATGCTATAAGTATTTATTCGAAACATTTAATTATTTCTTTTTAGCGGCTAAAAGTACAAAATATATTTGAATAACAACTATAATTTTTTAGGAGGTGTATTTCACTTATCCAAAAGTTGGGATCATTGAGATGCGCCCTACGAATCCGATTTTCCGACTTCATATCGGGGCTGTGTGTTACTAACTACTTGAACTATAAAACAGATGCTGTTCAAAAAAAAAATGACGTTTCCGTAGCGTTTTTGCAACTACAGGCAACTGAACGCCCAACCCATCAGGTGGTATTCAGTAGCTACCCAACCGAAAGAATCACGGAATGGATCTTTATTGTCGCTGATAAGCAATTAGGCCGATGACTCCGTCTATTCGCACGAAGGGAAAACTGACATGACAATGCAACTTCCCGGCGTCC
>JAIRJR010000293.1 GCA_031260575.1 Tannerella sp. | reverse complement strand
ACCCGGATTACCTGTCCCTGCGCGGCGCGGCAGTCAAGGCGCAAAGCGGCATCATGCGCTATGATACGCTGACGGTGTACGGCGACGTCGAACTGCACGCCAACTTTGAACCGGAAACAGATCCGACGGGAATAGATTTTAATTTTGATAATCAGGACGAACCGGACAAAATTTGGGCAGCCGCCAGCGAACTGTTTGTCCGAACCTCCAAACCGGGAAGCATCATCCGCATCTATTCGACCGAAGGCGTACTGCAGCGACAGCAAGTCCTGCTCCAGGCAGGCGAAACCAAAATCAAACTGCCCGACGGACTGTATATCGTTACGCTTAATAACGGTATCGGAAAGAAGATTATTATTCGATACTAATCTTCATATCCCCCTTCGGTCAGTGAGCCTGCGGTTGGTGAGCACAGTCGAACCATCGAACTGCGGAGGGGGCAGGGGGAGGAAAAGGTAGACCCGTCATTGCGAGCGGTGGTCGCTGAGCGGAGCGGTCAGTGAGCGGATTGGTTTTCGGCCTTTCATACGGCGGAAATCAAAAAACTTTCAAATGCACGTCGTTAATAACTACCGTATCTCCGACTTGTTTTATAATCGCAATGCCTTGTTGGATACATTCCTGTTCCAATTCCGGATAAAAACTCATGGAGGCAAAACCTAAATAGATTTTATAATCCTTATAATCAGGAAATAATATACGAAAAGTTTCCGCCTTGTTCAATATCGCCGGAATATCATTTACATGCGCCTTGTATTTCACTTCAATAATCGCCACCGCAGCATGATTATACATTACAATATCATACTCGTCTTCAATTCCTTTCCGGCGATTTTTTAGATGTTTCGATATTTCATCAAACTTTTCACCGAAAAAGTTTTTTTCACCTTTTTCAAACGAATTGAAAAAATACTCTTCGGCAAAGGCGCCCTGGTTATTCGTTATTCCACCAACCGATTTTTGCAACTCTTGCATTCTACGGTCAGTCTCTTTCATTTGAAGGGCGGTTTCCTGCACTAGACGGTCAGTCTCTTTCATTCTACGATCAGTCTCTTTCATTTGAAGGGCGGTCTCAGCCTGTTTTTCGCCCAATGCATGAATGGCTGCCCATACAATCTCAGGTGTTACCTGTGGCAAAGTTGTCGTTTCCATATTTTTTGCTTTTTATTCGCCACAAAGTTACAATACTTTTTGAAGCCCATAAAATTTTCTTTAAAAAAATGGAAAACCGCTCACACCCTTCATAGCCCCACATTCCGTCATCGCGACTGCAAGGCACGAAGCAGGAAGCAATCTTTAAATGCTTAATATCAATGCGATATAAAGACTTGTCACTGACATCTGTTAGGGTGAAGCAATCCGGAAACATTATTCATCCGGCTTTCGTAAACAATAAAAAAATACTATCTTTGCATCAAATTTGAAAACTATTGCCGAAAAATGAATTTACCAAAGTATCCATTAGCATCGAGTGACAGGATGATGACCTTTGAATTTATCGGCGAAGGTTCCAAAGGATTAATTCATAAATTGGTCAGATTTTCCAAACCATCAAACCCAAGTCGGATGAAGAAAGCCAACCAAAAATACGTAATCACCGAAAAAGGAAAACGATTTCTAACCGGACAAAATTTTTGAATCATGTTACTCACATGGAGCATCAGGCATAAAAATTCCGCTATGGGGATTTGGGAAAATGAAAACTTACCAGTCAAGCTGACTTATTATCTCATTCAGTTGCTTTATTCTATCTATCAACTTGTTGAATGTCAGCGATTCGCCGTAAATCATTGTACGTTGCATTATTTCGTAATCCTCTTGCCATTGGGCAATTATGTTGTCGGGCGGAATGATTCGTATTGTTTTTGTAGCAAGCGTTGAATAGTCAAATCCTTTCAAACCGACAAAAATACGGCGGTGTTCCACGATAGAATTATACAGTCCTTTGTCTTTCAATGCGTTTTCGGCAATGGGTGTGTTCATTATTTTTTCTAAATCGTATGAGTGTCGCGACATTCGTTCTGTTCGTATCAATTCTTGCGGTTTGGCAAACTCTTCGTGCAAAAGGCAGATTTTTTCCCAAAAAGTGCGTTCCGGAACAACGGCGTTTGTCTCAAACGGTTTTTCGGTAAAATCTTCGTTTGAAAATACTTCATCTATCATTGATTGAAGTTTAACCGACTGCAACGGCTCTCTCATAGAACGACCGCTAACTTCCACTATCACTTTGCGTTTGATATATGAAATGTCATCAAAAAGCGATTGATATTCAATTTCAATAATTTCGGGGTCGGTCGTTGTTATTGGCGTTATATTCACTTTTACCGAAAAATCGGAAGGATTTAATCCGTTCGTTTCCAACTGATTTTTTAAATCAACTTGCAATTTTTCTCTGACAAAGGTACAAGCGGCACGGCGCAGACGACTGCCGATTTGCGCTTTGGAAAGCGTACTGCTAAAACCCAAAAAATCCCGGTTTACGGCAATGTCTATGTCTTCCGAAAAACGCTCAATCAAATTATAGCACTTGTTTAGCGAAGTGCCGCCTTTGAATGATAGATTTTCGGCATAAGGCAATGCAAATAAGGCACGAAGCACGGCAGTTACCCACCAATCTTTTTCAATTACGTTTTTTGAAAAACCAAGTGTATTGTGTGCCTCTTGGTAAATTTCCAAGCGTTCTTTTTTTGATAAATCAATAAGTATCATAACGATAAAAGTATTTTGCGAATCCAAAGCGGCATTAGTTGTATATCCGTTTCAAATTCCTGTTTTGTAATGTGTGAAAAATGCGATTTGATAATCTCCAACTGTTCTGTTGCAACTTTGTTTTCGCCAATTTCGCGCAATGCCGACACAATTAGCATTAAGAGTTGGGATTTGTACGCCAAACTTCGCGCTTCGGAAGTGTGCTTGAACAAAATACCTTTCCCTTTGCCGACTGTGATTTGGCGAGGCGCACCATCGGTAATAAATACCGCGTTTGCAGGTACTTGTGTGGAAAGTCCCAAAGCATTGAGTGCGTACACGCCTATTGGCACAATGCGGATTTTGTCGCGTTTGGCGATGCCGTAGGCGATTTCGTCAATAGACGGCGACAAGTATTTGCTTTTTATGTATTTGTTGCGGTTGATTTTAGGATAATAGTAAATGCCGTGTGCAACCCGCATCAGCAAGCCCGATTTTTGCAATTTACCCAATGCCAAACGAATGGCATCGGGCGTACCTAATGTTGCAAAATCGTCCGGGAAAAACAACTTTCCGCGTTTGTTTTTCAGTATCTTGTTTTTTATCTGATTCGCTGCACTTTCCATATTGATTTTCGTTTTTATTCAGACACAAATTTATCATATATTTGTGTCTGTTTTTAGACTGCAAAATTAGATAAAATTCCCGGAATTCCAAGCGCCTGAAATAAAAATCAAGGCCACAGCATTTTTTTCGGCTTACTGTACGGTGCTTTATGCACAAATGTTACCTTTGTTGTTTAAATTAACGGCGTTATTGCCATTAATTCCAGTAAATTTTATGGAAAAAGCATGTGGCCTTGACGTCCACAAAGATAGCGTATTTGCGTGTATTTTGGATGAGCAGGGTAAGAAAATTTTCGAAAAGCGTTACGGGACATTGACTCCCCATCTGATGGAGCTTCGCGACACTCTCATAGAAATGGGCTGTGGTCGTGTAGCGATGGTTATTGAGCTTGTCGAAATATGGAACAAATAGAATTAAATAGAAAGACAGCAGGCTGCTTGCCTAAACCATATTTATCCCGGATTGAAAATGTCGGATTTGGACGAATCATTGTTCGACAAAGCGCGAAATTTGATTCGGAGTAACCGGAACGATCATCCGTGGCTATCGGTCGATAATATGCAGATGCTTCGCGATGCGGTATTGTACCTGAACGATTTTGAACAGAATAAGGAAGGTTTTACGCTGGCGGCTGCGTTGCTTTTCGGCAAAGACCTGACCATTCAAAACCTGCTCCCCGCCTACAAGGTGGAGGCAATGGTGCGTATCAAAAACAAAGACCGGTGGGACGACCGCTTGACGTTGCGCACAAACCTGATAG
>JAIRJR010000203.1 GCA_031260575.1 Tannerella sp. | reverse complement strand
TCCTTGTTTTCCGCACCAAACGATAATTTTTCATATTTGCCGGACACAATGACAGAAAATTGTGCGGTTGTTATGGAGATGGGGTTGAATCATTTTTTTAACGATATTGATTTGAATGTTCGGATGGCGGCGCTATTGCAATATATTGTTGAATTAACAATAAATAATTAAGGCTGTAGTTATGAATAGCGTTGTAAAATGTTCCGTTAGGAACAAAATATTGGTAGAAAACGTATATCTCCATCACGCTCACCTCGTCCCGTTAGGGACGGGATACGGATAAAAAAACATATTGTTATGGCAAATACATACACTCAAATTCACATTCATGCAGTTTTTGCAGTTCAAAATCGTTTGTCGTTAATTCAAAATCAATGGAAAGACGAATTATATCAATACGTTACGGGAATAATTGACAACAAAAAACATAAATTGTTGCAAATTGGCGGTACGCCCGACCATGTCCATGTTTTGTTTGGGATGAGACCAACACAATCGGTATCAGACCTGATGCAAGACATTAAAGGCAGTTCCTCTTTGTGGATAAATAAGAAGCAATTGGTTAGAGGTAAATTCTCATGGCAAGAAGGTTATGGTGCATTTTCTTACGGGAAGTCGCAGGTAAATGATGTGGTTCAATATATTAAAAACCAGGAAACCCATCACAAAAAGCGAACATTTGCCGATGAATATCTGGAATTTTTGAAATTGTTTGAAATAGAATATGATGAACGATATGTTTTAAAAAATCACGAATAAGCATATTTCGTCCCTGACGGGACGGGTGTGTGGTGACAATGTACGTTTCTACCAATATTTTGTCCCGTCCGGGACTCTTATGGTCATTTGAAATGCACCCTGATAGTTAGTGAGCAGACTTGTGCTGAGTTAAGCTGTCAGTCAGTGAGCGGAGCCGAACTAAAAATCCGCCGTTATCCTTAAATTAAGCTGGCGGCCGGTCAGGTAATTCGGGACGGCGTATTGGTGATTATAGACGTCGGTAATCCAATAGTAGGAACCTGTATTCTTGATATCTAATAGATTAAATATGTCGATTCCGAGCCAGATGTTTTTGAATTGTCTGAAAAACGCCCTGTCCATCAAATCGCTCGAGCCGCCGGTTAATTGATAGGTCAGTCCGATATCGATACGCCGGTAAGGCGGTGTGCGACGGTAGCCGTCTTCATATTTCTTACGGGGCGCCGTAACAGGTAATCCGCCGGCAATTACACCCTTCAGGTTGAGCATTGCGCGTTTGTGACCGGGGAAATAATCCTGAAAATAGAGTGAAAGATTGTATAAGTGGCTGTTAGGTATGGGCGCTTTGGTAGTTTCGCGGATGGTTTGTTCGGCTTTCATCAACGAAAAACTCAACCAGGAGTCGGCATCCGGTACAAATTCGCCGAAAAATTTCATGTCTATTCCGGCGATATATCCTTTGGCGCAATTCTCCCCGTAATATCTGATTTTCACATTATCAATTGTGTATGGGTTGATTTGATCCAATTTCTTGTAATAAGTTTCGGCCGTGAATTTGAAATTACGTCCCATCTTGTTGAAAGCATATTCGCCGCCTGCAATGACATGGATGGATCGTTGTGATTTTAGCTTATCGTTCAGTGTGACAACCGAATTGCCCTGTTCATCGCTGACTTCGACACGCAGTTCTTTGTAGAAGGGGGGTTGATAATATACCCCCGTTGCCAAACGAAATGTCAACTGTTGGTTGGCATTCGGTACAAATCCCAACGAGCCGCGCGGGCTGAAAAGAAATTCCCCGTTATAGGTCCAATAACTTCCCCGTAAGCCACCCACCAATGTAAAAAGCCCTTGTTCGGTACGAAACTTGAATACATCCTGTATATAGCCTGCAAACCGCTTGCTTGCTAATTTATTGTCGGAAAACAGATTGGCAATCATACTGACATCGGTTCCGGTTTGAGGCAACAGGTAGCCCGACGAATCACGGCTTTCCCACTCACTGATTCTATCGGCAATATTTTCAAATTGGATGTTGGCTCCCCATTTAACGGTATGATTCGTAGCCACGCCCGAAATGCCAACCATTCCGATATGGGTGACATTGGCCAATAATTTGTTGCGGGCATGCTCATGATAAGCGGCATCGGATATAAAGTTTACCGAATTGTCCGGATCACCGCTTGATGCATCATTCAGCCAGTAACTGCCGCTGATATCATAACTCTCTTCTTCCCGGCTATGGAATGCAGAAGATTGAAAACCAATCTCATTTTTATCATTGATGCGGTATTTCAAATTCAATGCGCCATATAATGTCTGAAACTGATCGCGTTCATTTCCTTCAAAAAAAACCATGAATTTACGGGGATTATCCATTGTACCGAATGAAGTACTCCGGTCGTGGGGAATGTATTTGTAACTGTTGGAAGAAATATTACCCAAGAAATTAATCTCCCATTTTTCAGTGGGTTTGAAAGTCAGATATGTCTGAAAATCAATAAAATTCGGGTCATACTCCGCATTCGTATCCAAGGTGCCCAACAGCGAACGGCCGGTTTTGTAGCGTATCCCTGTTACTTGTGTGAACTTACCGGCCGAACTGCCCACATAAGCGCTTGCGCCTAAAAAACTGGCTGTTACAGAGCCTTCTGTCTCTTGGGGTTGTTTGTAGGTGATGTCTAATACGGAACTCATCTTGTCGCCGTATCGCGCTTCGAATCCCCCGGCTGAGAACTGTACATTTTGTGTCATGTTCGGATTGATAAAGCTAAGCCCTTCCTGTTCGCCGGTGCGAATCAACAGTGGACGGTATACTTCCAATCCATTGACATAGACAATGTTTTCGTCGAAGTTGCCCCCACGTACTGAGTACTGGGAGCTTAATTCGTTGTTGGAAGAAACGCCCGCATACATTACAACAATGCTTTCGATGCTCCCCCCCGAAGGATCGGGCAATATTTTAATCCGGTTTGCATCAATCGTTTCCATCAAAGTAACCCCCTTTCGTTCAGCGGTCACCACGATTTCTCCCAAGTCAAATGACGAATGATTCAATTGGACATTCAAACGCATGTCTTGTGCAGCCGAGGGAATCAACCGCTCGGCTTTGTGAAATCCTAAACAATGGAAAACCAATGTGATGGAATCGCCGGGCGCTACCGAAAGCGAATAATAACCTTTTTCATCCGTCATCGTTGCGTTGAATGTGCTTTTTACGTGGACGGTGACGATATCCAATGGATTGTCGTTCGCATCGCGTACATTGCCAAAGATTTTGATACGCCCTCCCTGCGCATTAAGCCCTATGGATACGGAAAGTA
This sequence comes from Tannerella sp., assembly GCA_031260575.1. GTDB lineage: Bacteria > Bacteroidota > Bacteroidia > Bacteroidales > Tannerellaceae > Tannerella. Next base: position 2,098 of record JAIRJR010000203.1, on the reverse strand, counting down.
ACAACAAGATGAAAATGGATTGAAACTTTATCATTCATTCTTACATTAACAATGTATTAACGAGAAAAAAGGAAAAAGCGTATAAAAACTGTATTATTTCACAGTGCAATGATTCGATGATTTGAGAAAAGTGTCCGTTAACGAACACCAAGTGTCCGAAAACGGACACTTTTTGAAAATGCAAAAAATATTAAATATCTGTATAACAACACAGTAACACTTTGGCACGATTTTTGTTGGTATTTTAGTGTAAAAAGAAACGAACATAAACAATTTAAAAAAATAAAAGACATGGACAGACCAATTGAAAAGAAAACATGGACGACGAAGCGAATCATTCTTCTTGCCGGAGTTGTCGGTTTTGTAGTATTAGTAGTGTTAATCATATTCAGTACTTTCGGGAAATCGAGGTTGAATGTGGAGAGTGAACGGATGACGATCGCAGATGTAAAGCAAGGCCTTTTCCGCGAATTTATTCCGGTAACGGGTACGGTATTACCCATTACCACCATTTATTTGGATTTATCGGAAGGCGGACGGGTGGAAGAAATTTTTATCGAAGATGGCGCTGTAATGAAACAGGGTCAACCGATTTTACGATTGAGCAACACCAATTTGGAATTGCAATTGGCCAATAATCAAACCAATGTGTATACCGCATTAGCTCAGACGCAACTGGCAACGGTTACTGCAAGGCAAAATACGGTTAGCAAACAAACCCAGATGGCTGACATTGAAGCCATGTTCATCGAAGCCAAACGGGTTTATGATATGAATAAACAATTGATGAATAAAGGTGTACTTGCCAGACAGGATTTTATCGAATCTGAAAACAGGTATAAATCCTTGCTCGAAAAACATGGACTGATGACCGAAATATTATTTCAGGATTCGATTGCTTCGGAACAACAAATGCAGCAGACAAACCGTTCGCTTCAGCAATCTCAAACCGGTTTGGCATTGATGCAGCGCAAGTATGATGATTTGACTGTTCGCGCTCCGGTCGATGGCCAATTGACATCGTTGGATGCAGAAATCGGTCAAAGCAAAAGAGAGGGTGAACGTATCGGACAAATTGATGTATTGAGTGGATTCAAAGTGCGTGTTGATGTGGATGAACATTATATTTCGCGCATCTACGCCGGACTTGAAGGCATGTATAGAGTGGCAGATACTACATACGTTTTGGAAATCAAGAAGGTGTACACACAGGTCACCGGCGGGCGTTTTGCTGTAGATATGGAATTTACAGGTAAATACCCCGAGACAATCCGCCGCGGACAAACGATGCAGATACGTATCGCTTTAGGCGACGAATCGAATGCCGTCAAAATCCCGCGTGGCGGATTCTATCAACAGACAGGCGGCAACTGGATTTTCAAAATATCGAGTGATGGCCGCAAAGCTTATCGCATTCCCATCCGCATCGGCCGCCAGAATCCGGACGAATATGAAGTCCTCGAAGGCCTTTCACCGGGCGACCGCGTGGTGGTGAACTCGTATGAGAATTATGGGGATATACAGGAGCTTGTTATCAAATAAGACCGTAAGACCGTAAGACGTGTAAGACAGTAAGACCGTAAGACGTGTAAGACCGTAAGAGATAGAATATATTAGAATCATAAATCATTAAAAATATAAAGCCATGTTTCGGAATATAAAAATAACAATTCGCAGTCTGCGCCGTAGCGGCGTGTATTCAGTGGTCAATATTGTCGGATTGGCAATGAGTTTGGCAACGTGTGTCTTTATTGTACTGTGGGTACAGGATGAAAGAAGTTATGATAGGTTTCATAAGGATGCTGAAAACATTTATATGGCTGTCGCTCACTTCAAAAGCGATGGTGGTGATGCTCCCGGCCGATTGTCAGCGGGTTTATTTGCCCCGACTGCCAAAGAAAATTTTGGCGCTGTGGGAGATTACTGCCGGATACGTACCCAGGGAGCAGGTTTTTTGAAATATAACGATATCAGTTCGTCTTCAATATCTTGTTTATATGCCGACCCTATTTTTTTCGACTTCTTTAACTTCCCGATTGTAAAAGGGAGCAGAGACAACCCTCTTAGGAATCCAACCGATGTAGTCATCAGCGAACGT
>JAIRJR010000182.1 GCA_031260575.1 Tannerella sp. | reverse complement strand
GTTCTTCTCTCTGTTCTGCAACGACCTGCTCAAATTTATTTTCCATAGTTCCTTTTTTTATGTGGTGCAAAGATATAAAATATTTTTTTATCTTGTGCTGTTAACTGCATAAATAATGTGATATTTGTGCAGTTGAAAGATTGAAGAAATCAAAATGGAATGCAATCCGGGAGCTATTCAGCAAGATTACAAAAATATTTTAAACGCAGGAGTGTTATGTTTAGTCAGATATTGCTTAATTTTGTAGCCTTTAAACCATAAAAAATGAAGCGAAAAGTTGATTTTTTAGTGATCGGTTCAGGTATTGCGGGAATGAGTTTTGCACTGAAAGTTGCCGGCAAAGGGTCGGTGGCATTGATATGTAAGTCAGGGCTTGAAGAAGCAAACACCTACTTCGCACAAGGAGGAATAGCTTCGGTGACCAACCTGATTGTGGATAATTTCGACAAACACATAGCGGATACGATCGTTGCAGGCGACTACCTGAACGACCGTTCGGCCGTAGAAAAAGTAATAAGACAAGCGCCCGGACAGATCGAAGACCTGATTCGTTGGGGCGTTGATTTTGATAAGGACGAAAAAGGCGAATTTGATCTTCACCGTGAAGGCGGCCATTCCGAATTTCGCATCCTGCATCACAAAGACAGGACGGGGGCGGAGATTCAGGACAGTCTGATCCGAATGGTAAAAAGACACCCGAACATTACGGTTTATGAAAATCATTTTGCCATCGAAATACTCACTCAACACCATTTGGGACAGACTGTTACCCGTCAAACACCCGGCATACATTGTTTTGGCGCTTATGTGATGGATCTGCAAACCGGACATATCGATACATTTTTATCGAAAGTGACCCTGATGGCCACAGGCGGAGTAGGGGCTGTGTATCATACCACTACGAATCCGTTGGTCGCAACAGGCGATGGAATCGCCATGGTTTACCGTGCCAAAGGAACGGTAAAGGATATGGAATTTGTTCAATTTCACCCCACTGCCTTTTATCACCCGGGCGATCGTCCTTCGTTTTTAATCACAGAAGCCATGCGTGGATATGGCGCTATGCTCCGGACACAAGACGGGCAAGAGTTTATGTATAAATATGATAAACGCCTCGAATTGGCGCCCCGCGATATTGTGGCACGGGCGATTGACAATGAGATGAAAAATCGAGGCGATGATTTTGTCTTCTTGGATGTCACACATAAAAATGCGGAGAAAACAAAGCGGGATTTTCCAACGATCTATCGGAAATGCCTGAGCTTAGGCGTTGATATTACGAAAGATTATATTCCGGTAGCGCCTGCAGCCCATTACCTGTGTGGCGGCATAAAAGTTGATTTGGATGCTTGCAGTTCGATTCAACGATTATATGCGGCCGGCGAATGTGCCTGCACAGGCCTTCATGGCGGAAATAGGCTGGCATCCAATTCATTAACAGAGGCTATTGTTTATGCCGACGCCGCCGCAAAACACAGCGCAAACGTATTGGAAACATATGATTTTCAGAACAATATACCTGAATGGAACGATACGGGAACCCGTTCGCCCGAAGAAATGGTATTGATTACGCAAAGTGTGAAAGAAGTGGGGCAGATTATGTCGTCGTATGTGGGGATAGTCCGTTCGGACTTACGTTTGAGACGTGCATGGGTGAGGTTGGATATTTTATATGAAGAAACCGAAAGCCTTTTTAAACGTTCGATCGCTTCGAAAGATATCTGCGAACTCCGCAATATGATCAATGTGGGTTATTTAATTATGCGACAAGCTATTGAGCGTAAAGAGAGCCGAGGATTGCATTACACTTCAGATTACCCTCCGGTAAAAAATTAGAACGCAAATGACACAAAAAAACGCAAATTTTCACAAATTTATTTATTTGCGAAAATTTGCGTCATCTACGTCATTTGCGTTCTTCTGTTTTTACTCCAGATTCAATGTCACACGCTTAAACGCTGTAGTTATTAGCGCTTTATCTTGCTGTTGCAAATATTGCAAAACGGTAATTGACTGGTCTTTGATAAATTCTTGTTGCAACAATGTGCTCTCTTTAAAGAATTTCTGCAAAGCGCCCTGGGCAATGCGGTCTAACATATTCTCCGGTTTGCCTGCCTGGCGGGCTTTGTCTTTCGCCACTTCAATTTCCAGGTCAACCACTTTCTGCGGAACCTCGTCCGGTGTAATGGAAACGGGATTCATTGCAGCCACCTGCATAGCGATATCCCGTGCCACCCGGTGTTCCAAGCCCTGATTGAAAGCCACAATGGTAGCCAACTTGTTTCCGGGATGGATATAGGAAACGGTTATCGCGCCCTTTACAAATTCATAAAAACCCAATTCCATCTTTTCGCCGGTTATTCCGATACGATCTGTGATATGGTTTTCGATCGAACGACCATCGCTTAAAGGCAACGCCAATAATTCTTCCAAGTTTGCCGGTTTCTTATCCATTGCTACGTCAAGAAAACGCTTAACCAATGCGATAAAGTCTTCATTCTTGGCTACGAAATCGGTTTCACACTTCAATGCAACAATTGCTGCAAAATCTCCATTGTCGGCCGCCAACACACAACCTTCGGATGCATCACGATCCGAACGTTTTGCGGCTACCGCTTGTCCTTTTTTACGGATTATCTCCATCGCTTTTTCAAAGTCATTGTCAGCCTCCTGTAAAGCGTTTTTGCAATCCATCATTCCCGCTCCACTCATCTTTCGCAAGTGGGCTATATCAGCCATTGTAACTGCCATCTTATTTTTTTGTTTTTTTTTACATTATGATTTCGGGGAAAAACGTCGTCCCCTGTTTTTTTATTCTTCCTCCAGGTCTTTGGCTACTCTCGAAATGACGGCCATATTCAATGCTTCGTCGTCTTCCTTCACCGTACGTTCTCTTCTGGCCGACGACCGCGCTTTGCGTTCTCTTCTGGGCGTTTCATCTTCCTGCTCGGCGGCGACTGTATCTTCTTTTTCGGAGGCTCTGCCTTCCTGCAATCCTTCGTTAATTGCCTGACATACGACTTCCAATATCAATTCTATCGATTTGGTGGCATCGTCGTTCGACGGGATAACGAAGTCGATTGTCGACGGGTCGGAATTGGTGTCAACCATTGCAAACACAGGGATTCCGAGCCGGTTCGCTTCGCGCACGGCGATATGCTCTTTCATCACATCAATCACAAACAAGGCGGCGGGCAAACGGTTCAGGTCGGCAATCGATCCCAACATTTTTTCCAATTTGGCGCGTTGGCGCGTAATCTGCAGTTTCTCCCGCTTCGACAGGTTATCGAATGTCCCGTCTTTGCTCATCTTGTCGATCGTAGACATCTTTTTGACTGCCTTGCGGATCGTAGGAAAATTGGTTAACATACCGCCGGGCCAGCGTTCAACCACGTATGGCATGCCTATTGCAGTAGCTTTGTCGGCAACAATTTGCTTGGCCTGTTTCTTTGTGGCCACAAAAAGCACCCTGCGTCCCGACCTTGCCAGATTTCTCAACACTTCTGAAGCCTCATCCAATTTAGCGACTGTTTTATGTAAATCAATGACATGAATACCATTGCGTTCCATGAATATATACGGAGCCATTGCGGGGTTCCATTTTCTCTTTAAGTGTCCGAAATGGACACCTGCATCTAATAATTGTTCAAAACTAACTCTTGACATTTTATTTTACTATTAACGTTTGCTGAATTGGAATCTCTTACGGGCTTTGGGACGTCCGGGCTTTTTGCGCTCCACAGAACGCGGGTCGCGCGTCACAAATCCTTCGGCTTTTAGCGCCGGCTTCGATTCCGGATTGATTTTGATTAAGGCACGGGTGATTGCCAAACGAACCGCTTCGGATTGCCCTTTGAAACCGCCTCCAAAAAGATTGACCTTAATATCATATTGTTCGACAGCGCTCAAAGTATTCAACGGCTGTTTCACAATGAATTGCAGTATTGGTGACGGGAAATATTCGATCAATTCACGTCTGTTGATCATGATTTTGCCGTTTCCTTCGCTGACATATACCCGGGCTACAGCCGTCTTACGTCTTCCTATAGCATTTACTACTTCCATACAATTATTTAAGTGAGTTTATATCTATTAACTTAGGGGTTTGAGCCTGATGTTTGTGCCCGTCGCCTGCATATACATATAAGTTATTGAGTAGCTTATCACCCAAGCGATTCTTGGGAAGCATACCCTTCACAACTTTCCGGAATAGACGGTCTTCGCCTTTTTCTTTCAACTTATTGGGCGTATATTCACGCTGCCCTCCCGGATAACCGGTGTATTTTAAATAAATACGCCCGTCCCATTTATTTCCTGTCAGAATGACTTTATCTGCATTAATAACTATCACATTATCACCACAATCGACATGCGGAGTGAAGTTGGGTTTATACTTACCACGCAACAGTTTGGCAACCTTAGAGCATAAACGCCCCAGTATCTGGTCGGTCGCATCGACAACCACCCATTCTTTGTTTACAGTCGCCTTGTTTGCAGAAATGGTCTTAAAACTTAAAGTATCCACTTTCTTGAACTTTTTTTAAATTAATACTAAATATCCCATTGTATGATAATCCTTTTGGCTAATAAAGGAAATAATACACTAAGAACTAACATTTTAAATATTTTGATAATAAACGGCGTGCAAAGGTACGACATTTTTTCAAAACACAAACATTTTTTTTACGAAAATAATGTATTTATATGAATTCAGGTTAATTCGCGGACAAACGCTTATATCTTTTCAATGTCCTTAAAGTAATTGTATGTACCGACTTTGAGTTCGATACAAGCGGCTTCGTCGCATACGATGATGCCTTTCGGATGGAGTTGCAAGGCGGTTATCGTCCACATCTGGCTGATTCCGCCTTCGACAGCCTGTTGCAGCGCACGCGCCTTGTTGTGCCCGTTGACGACAATCAATACTTCCTTTGCATCCAATACGGTGCCGATTCCAACGGTTAAAGCGGTTTTGGGAACTTGATTCACGTCGTTGTCAAAGAAACGGGAGTTGACGATTATCGTATCGGTGGTCAAGGATTTGATACGGGTACGCGATGTTAACGACGACCCCGGTTCGTTGAATGCCAGGTGTCCGTCAGGTCCGATCCCCCCCAGAAATAAATCGATGCCGCCGAATTGTTTGATCATCGATTCGTAATTGGCGCATTCTGCTTCAGGGTCGGCAGCATTTCCATCCAAAATATGTGCATTGTCAGGCTCAATGTCTATGTGATTGAAGAAGTTATTCCACATAAACGAATAATAACTTTGCGGATGATTTTTCGGTAATCCGACATATTCGTCCATATTGAACGTTATCACATGTTTGAAGGATATATCCCCTTGACGGTAGCGTTCAATCAGGTTTTTGTAGGTCCCCAACGGAGAAGAGCCGGTCGGAAGACCTAACACAAAAGGTTTATGAGCTGTCGGATTGGCTTTTTTGATTTTGTCGACTATGTAGTTGGCAGTCCATTGGGATAATGCTTCGTAGCCGGGTTGAATAATGAGTCTCATTGTGATTATATCTATTTAATTGAAACAAGCTTAGGTATATATATCTTACGTTCTTACGGTCTTACGGTCTTACGGTCTTACAGTCTTACAGTCTTACGGACCGGTTTTCTTGTCATCGCCCGCCAAATACAATAAATCCCCAGCAAAACAAACGGAATACTCAACCACTGCCCCATATCCAAAGTCATGCTTTCTTCAAATTCCTCCTGAACATTTTTCAGAAATTCGATAAAGAATCTGGAAGTGAAGATGCAAATCATAAAAATCCCGAAGATAAGGCCTTCCTTTTTCCATGCGTCCTTTTTAAAATACAGCCACATACAAAGTGCAAAGGTCAATAAATAACAGATCGCTTCATAAATCTGTGTGGGATGGCTGGGTGGCGAATAAATGGGCATCGCACCTTGTCTCCAGTGTGAAAGGTTTTCGATGAAACGGAAACCCCAGGGCAATTGGGTCGGATGACCATATATTTCGTGGTTCATCAAGTTTCCGAATCGAATCAACGCGGCAACCAACCCGGTCGGAACCACTAATTTATCGAAAGTCCACAACATGCTTCGATGAGAATAATACTTGGAAAAGAACCAAATGGCAACGATAATACCCAACACGCCACCATGGCTTGCCAATCCGCCTTCCCATACTTTCAGTATTTCTACCGGATTTGCCAAATAATGTTGTGGAGCGTAAAACAGGCAATGGCCGAGTCGGGCGCCGACAATGGTGCCACCAAGGGTGAACCACAACAACGGGTCTAACCAGGCAAGATTCAGTTTCTCCTGCTTAAACATCCGTTCAACGATTTTGTAGCCAATATAAAAACCAACGATAAACGCAAGGGCATACCAGCGAATCTCTCTATCCCCGATCGCAAAAATGGCCGGGTCGACTTTCCAGGTTATTTCTAATAATGACATAAATGGTTATGAATGATGAATAATCGATTAATTTAGTCTTAAAACGTCGTTTTCATACAAAACGGCTAATTAAGTTTTCTTTTTCACCGTAGAGTAAATCAATGACCGGGATTTCTATCAAGGTGTAAGCGCCGGGCTGTTGTCTGATGCTTGCACGTGCAGCCGCTACCAATACCTGGCCGGTCAAAGCGGGGTTGTTGATCTTCATGTTAAATTCAAACAACTGATTTTGTGCTTTGCCGGATACGCCTTTGCGTACCATATTGACACCGTGTCCCATATCAAGCAGGTTGTCGATGTTGTCCGTCTGAACAACATGCGTTTCGTCGTGTTTAAAATAGCCATCTCTACGGATAGCGTCAGCAACTTGTTCAAATTCATACCCTTCGGCGATTTCAACGTATACAATCCGGCGATGGATACCGGTACCCAGCGGGATGGTCATACTTAAAGCCGCTTTTACGCCCTCAATGGCTTTCACGGCAACCGTATGTCCCATACTCATGCCCGGTCCGAAATTCGTATACGTAATGCCGCGCGGGGCGATCGCTTCGAATAAGGCGCGAACCACCGAGTCGCTTCCGGGATCCCAACCGGCTGCGATAATGGATACGGCATTGTATTTCTTGGCCTTCCGGTCCAGCGTATAACGAAGGCTGACAATCTGATTGTGAATATCAAAACCATCGACTGTATTGATACCCAGTTCTAATGCTTCTCCTGCAATTTGCTCAACCAATCGTGTCGGCGTAGCAAGAATAGCGACATCCGGTTTGGGGAGTGATGCTATATGTTCTACTACCGGATAGGTTTGGATGTTCACAGGGACATCGCTGACTATCCCCGCAACCTCAAAATCGAAAGAGGCTTCTAACGCTTCCAATACATATTTCCCGACATTTCCAAAGCCGACAATGGCTGCTTTAATTTTTTGCATATCTTTTACCTTTTAAAGTCCGCGCAACTTCGTGATAGAAGAATCACTCCGCACACATCCCGGTTTGAGAGTCGAATCAAAACCGGTCGATTTGAAGCTCGCCTTCCATCATCTCGTTTGTCGCTTCGGCAAATGCTTTAAAATGGCCTGAAGCAGCATGCGCTTCGAAAGCGGCATCATCCTTGTATTCTTCGTATATTATAAATACGGAAGGATTTTCTGTCGATTGGTAGAGTGTATAGAATAGGCACCCTTCTTCTGCCCTTGTAGCGGTTACCAATTTGGAGGCAATTTCGACAAAAGCTTTTTCCCGGCCTGATTTCACAGTAACCCGCGCTACAACGACTGTTTTTTCTTTCTTGGGCTGTTGCACTGCACTCATTTCTGCCGCACAACATGCAACTGTTTCATTTTTCTTTTCTTTGCAACCCAACATTCCCATCATGGCAAATGCCATCAAAACGATTCCAACCTTTTTCATTTCATTCTATATTAAAATATTGTATATTATCTTCTTATCTCATAATTCTTAATTCTTCTGACTCCTGAACCCAATAATTTGTCTTACATCCGAAAGCACTTTGCTCCCGCTGGCGCGCGCCTTTTCCGCTCCGGTGCGTATGACCTGATCCAAATAGGCGTCATCGCCCGCTAACGTATGAATACGATCATATATGGGCCGGCAAAAAGAAATGACGTCCTCAGCCAATTGTTTCTTCATATCACCATAACGGATGGAACAATTTTGATATACCTGCTCGAAATGGGAAACCGTGTCGGGCGAAGAAACATGTTTCATCAGCGTAAACAGATTAAGAATCTCTTGCGATTTTGGCTGGTTTTCGATGGTGGGACCTTCATCGGTTTTCGCTTTCATGATTTTTTTTCGGATTGTTGCAGGAGAATCCTGAAGATAAATGGCGTTGCCTTCCGATTTGCCCATTTTGGTGCTTCCATCCAAACCGGGGATTTTAATTAACTCTTCATCAAAATTATACGCTTTGGGTTCTTTGAAATAATCAACCCCGTAGAGCCTGTTGAAACGTGCTGCATAGGTGCGGGTCAGTTCGAGATGCGCTTCCTGGTCTTTTCCGACAGGCACCTTGTCGGCATTATGGATTAAAATATCGGCTGCCATTAAGGTCGGATAGGTCAGTAAACCGGCATTTACATTATTGGGTTGTTGCCGTACTTTATCTTTAAACGTAGCGCACCGTTCCAATTCGCCCAGATAGGCGTTCATATTCAGGAAAAGATAGAGTTCGGCCGTTTCGGGAAGGTCGCTTTGTACGTAGATGGTCGCGACGTCAGGGTCGATTCCGGCAGCTAAATATTCGATAAGCACCTGTCTGACATTGTATTGTAAATTAACAGGCTTGGGATGTGTTGTCAATGAATGATAATCGGCAATAAAGAAATAACAGTTATTCTCATATTGCATCTTCACAAAATTCCGTAACGCCCCCAAATAATTCCCAAGGTGCAAATTTCCCGTAGGCCTGATCCCACTCAATACCGTCTCCATTATACATTAATATATTTATGGGCGCAAAGGTAAATAAAATTTTAAAGTGTAAGATTTAAAGCTTAAAGTTTTTTGCATCCGGTTTTCCGCGTACCGGCTTTCCTTTATTTTGTCAAAAAAATAAAAATGCACAAACATATGCGATTTGTGCAGCAATAGTTGGGTTATGAAATCTTTTTTGTACTTTTGCTCTCGTTAAATACTAAAAAGACTCAAGGATTATGTGGTTACTTCGTTCGTCAATTGGCAGAAAATCAGTGATGAGTATTACCGGTATTGCGCTGGTTTTGTTCTTGTTATTTCATTTATCCATGAATGTAGCGGCAGTTTTTTCGGCTGATGCCTACAATGCGATTTGCACATTTCTGGGAGCAAACTGGTATGCGGTAGCGGCGACTTTGGGTTTGGGCGCTTTGGCTTTTTTGCATATCGCATATTCGATGTTGCTCACTTTACAAAATAGAAAAGCGCGCGGACAAAACCGTTATGCAGTGAATAAGAGGCCAAAAGGCGTGAGTTGGGCTTCTCAGAATATGTTTGTTCTGGGGACGGTTGTTTGCGGTTTTTTGTTGTTGCATCTGTGGCAATTCTGGTATAAAATGATGTTTGCCGAATTAAACGGACAACATGAAGTCGCATTAGGCGGCAGCATGGTTTCTACGCAAGACGGATACGCCTTTATTTGTTATTATTTCAGCCAAACATGGGTGGTTATCGCCTATTTATTATGGTATGTGGCTTTGTGGTTGCATTTGACGCATGGCTTTTGGAGCGCCATGCAGAGTCTCGGCTGGAACAATCATATCTGGTTCGAACGATGGAAATGGATGGGAAATGCCGTATCCACGTTGATTATGCTTGGATTTGCTTTGGTAACACTATTTTTTTATATAAAATGAATAACGACAAATTATCAATAGAAAATAATAATTGTCAATTGTCAACTGTCAATTGTCAATTCAACGCAAAAATCCCGCCCGGTGCATTAGTCGAAAAATGGAGTAATTACAAAGCCCACCAGAAATTAGTCAATCCGGCAAACAAGCGCCGTTTGGATATTATCGTGGTTGGAACCGGATTAGCCGGCGCTTCGGCAGCCGCCTCGCTTGGAGAATTGGGTTTCAATGTGTTAAGTTTCTGTATTCAAGACTCTCCTCGCAGGGCACATTCCATTGCAGCGCAAGGGGGTATAAATGCTGCTAAAAATTATCAAAACGATGGCGACTCTGTTTATCGTTTATTTTATGATACC
>JAIRJR010000135.1 GCA_031260575.1 Tannerella sp. | reverse complement strand
GCATATCCGCCTTTCGGGTCATCTTTGATGATGCAATCGGAAGGTAGTTTATATATTATCAACAGACAATTTATCGAAGCATTGGCTTTGAGTATTTTTGTTTTTCTGAAAGACGAAGGTTATGGAATTGGAAACCTGTGGAAGATTTTGAAATCAAGGTCGGCCAAACCTACTTATAAGGAAGGCAGGCGGGAAGCGATCAAGAATTTAGCCACCTTGCCTGCGCTTGGCGTGATGGGGTGGGGGGCGCTTGCCAGCCGCGATAAATATGAGGTTGACGCCATGTCGGGCGCAACGCTTCAATTGGAAGGCTCTGATTTAAGTCAACTCAAAGGGACATTACCCAAGGGGAAAATAGGCAAGTGGGAGATGAGCCGCTTGATGTTGGGCGGAAACCTGATTGGCGGGTGGGCGCATGCAAGGGATTTGATCTATGCCGAAAACCTTTTCAAAGCATATAATACCGAAAAGAAAATATTTGAAACACTGATGATTGCTGAAGCAGCCGGAATCAATACCATCAACATCGGCTTTCCAACCGGCAAATTGATGTGGAAATATAAAAAACTGACAGGGAGTAAGATTATTGTGATTTCGCAGGTAGCTCCCAACATGAAAAATGAAGATTACTTTGAACAGATGAATCAAGCGATTGATTGGGGCGCCGATATCATTCAAATACAGGGCAACCAATGTGATTGGATGGTACGCGACAACCGGATCGATGTTCTGGAAAAGATGATGGATCGTATTCGTAGCCAGGGATATACAGCCGGTTTGGGCGCTCATAGCATCGAAGCGTTTATTGCTTGCGAAGAATATGGGATCATTCCGGATTATTACATGAAAACAATGCATCACGACAGGTATTGGTCTGCACATCCCCGCGAAAACAGGGTTCCTTTTGAAGTGGACGGCAAGAAAAACCTTGAACATGATAAATGGCATGATAACTGTTTCTGTCTTTTCCCCGAAAGGACCATCGACTTTGTCAACCGGACCACCATACCGATCGTTGGCTTTAAAGTGCTGGCTGCAGGCGCTATCAGGCCTAAAGACGGATTTAAGTGGGCGTTTGAAAACGGTGCGGATTTTATTTGTGTCGGTATGTTCGACTTTCAGGTCGTAGATGATGTAAATATCACAATTGATGTTTTGAATGATTTACCGGATCGGCAACGGAAATGGTTTGCTTAAAGAAAACCGTAAGGCAAAGAATGTAAGACAGTAAACTTTTTCACATCACTACTCATTACTCACCAACCTGATATTTTTCAGGGCAGCCGTTGTATGCCAGGTGGCAAATCCCAAAGGGATGTTGAGTGACACTTCGGGGCGGATTGACAGGCGATGTTTGCTTATTTCGAAATCTATGATCACCTGATCATCAACCATCGCCTTAATTTTTTCTGCTGACACGTCTAAAGTAATATGATACCAGCGGTTTTCTTCGAACCTCATCCGCCCGGTTGTTTCATTTTCCGAGGCATCCATTCCATCGATACAACTTATCCCGGTAGTATAACCACCCCATCCACCGAGAATCAACGAACAAAATTCATTATGAACCGGAAAAGTCAACCCGCAGAAGAAGTCGTTACCTGCAATTCGTTTGGCATCTAAAGATATTTGATAATCCATGACGGGTGGAATTCCCATCCAGGTGATACCCGTACAGCCATCGCCCATTTCCAACAGCATCTCCCCGTTTTTAACATAAACATTACCGGGCAGAACGAAGTTTGTTATTTCCCAACCATCGAGCGATACCGCATCGAATAGATAAGTCGGATCGGTAATCTTCTTGATCACCTCAACTGTCTTTTCTGTTTGTTTTTCGGGTGTGAAGTGGCATGCGAACAGGAAAAGAATAGCTACTGATATAATAATAAGGTTTTTACACATAACTCATTTCATTTATTCGAGCAAATCGGATAGAAAATATTTCAAAGGCATCATCAGTCGAAAAATATCTGAAGTATACGCCACAAAATCGTCACGAAACAATTGATCTTCGGTAAACGGTTTCATCACATAAAAACGTTTCAGTTTCATGTATTCTGCAGCAGGGTGGTCTTTGTCGAAGTCGTTGGGAACGCGTTGCAATTTATCTTCATCACGTTGCAAGTCACCCAGTTCCGAACGAAAAACCGGATTGCTGATGATCCGGTTTAGTTCATCGAAATGATCATAAATCCCTTTTCGGAGCTTTTTCAATTGTTCGGGTAACAATAAATAATACCCACACGCCAGGAAATATTCTCCGGGACCGATATGCAGGTAATAACCATTTTTTTTGAGACCGATGATCGCTCCGAAATTTGTTTTATAGGGTGACTTGTCGGTTGAAAAACGCACATCGCGGTAAATTCTGAATATGCATTTTTTCGGATCAGGTAGTCCCAATTTTTCATCGAATTGGGCGGTTGAAAAGATAAGCTCGCTTATCAAATCTTCCATATCCCGATATGCTTCCCGGTACCGGGATTTATTGGCTTGAAACCATTCGCGATTGTTGTTTTTTTGCAGGGTTTCAAGAAATGAGAGTGTTTCTTTCTTTATCATATGCTTTTTTTTACGGCGCTAAATTACAAAAAAGAATCATATAAAAAACGATAAAGTATAAAAAAGATTAAAAAAAATTAAAAAAAGCATATCATTCATATTAATACACTATTTTTGCTAAAAAAATAATTAGTAATCTATATGAAACTTTATAATAAAGAAGAGCATTTAGCCTGCTACTGCTATGATAACGGGATAAAACCACTTATTGAAATGCGAACAATCAAGAAGTCGGAAGCAGATGAAATGGAAATTTCGTTTAATGAAATCGTGTTTGTTTTGAAGGGAAAATTACGCTTTACGACGAATAATTCTTTTAGGACGGAGGTAAGTAAAAGCCATTTTCTACTTTTGCCCGCAGGTAAAGTAATAAGATATAGGGCTTTAACCGATTGCATGGTTTTGATTGTAAGACTTCAGGAAGATATCCAGTTGTGCCACACTTACAATCTTGAGCGACTCAGTAACAAAATGAAAACAGTTGACATTCCGGAGCTTTTTTATACGTTGAAAATCAATCAACACGTGAAGCACTTTGCTGAAGGACTGAGTTCAACATGGGAAGATGGATTGAAATGCCGGTATTTTTTTCTGGCAAAGATTTCCGAATTCCTGATTTTGCTTCGGGCATATTACTCTGAAGAAGAATTATATTGCTTTTTCTATCATACTTTAACCTCCGAATTGGCCTTTTCCGAATTTATTCGAACCAATCATTTGCAATATCCAACCGTAAATAAATTAGCTGATGCAATGCATATGTCTCCCCAACAATTCTCGCGACGTTTTAACATTATCTTTGGAGAAGCTCCATACAAATGGATGATGCGTGAAAAGGGTCGACTTATATATGGAGAAATTTGTCGGAGTAAGAAACACCTTAAAGATATTGCAAAGGAATTCGGTTTTACAGTGCAAGCTAATTTCAATCGATTTTGCAAAACGGAATTTGGATTGAATCCGGGAGAAATACGTAAAAAGAAGGTATCAGAAATATCATTTTCAATCTCATACACTATTTTAGTACCATACAACGTTTCTCATATAAA
>JAIRJR010000130.1 GCA_031260575.1 Tannerella sp. | reverse complement strand
GATAGAGATTCAATCGTTTGAGGTGCTGAGAACAGACGGTTATTTGTACATTGATAAGACAACGTTGATTTATCGCCTCGCTACAACTTCACTCCCTTATTTTCTAAGCCGACCTCGCCGTTTCAGGAAAAGTTTGTTGATTTCGACTTTTAAGGCTTATTTTGAGGGAAGAAAAGAATTGGAAGCAGGTGCAACCGAAGATTTTATGGAACGGTTAAATATATTTTTTGCCCATATCCCTTACGAATTGAATAACAACAACGAAAAACATTATCAGGCTGTTTTTTACATCGTTTTTACGTTGATGGGGCAATACATAGATGTCGAAGTGCGCAGCGCAAAGGGCAGAGCCGGTGCAGTCGTAAAAACAAAAGAAGCCATCTATGTGTTTGAATTCAAACTGAACGGAACCGCCGAAAATGCCGGCCAACAAATGGATGACAAAGGGTATCTGATACCATATCAAGCAGATAACAGAAAGTTAGTAAAGGTAGGTGTAGAATTCAGTAAGGAGGAACGAAATATCCATCGTTATATAATCAATTGATAGCGATACATTTATACATCACAACTATGAAAAAAATTTTTACATTTATCTCAATCATTTTTATTGCAGCGTGTTGCCTGTCATCTTGCGATACACAAACCGGAACGGCGCCGGCAGTTGATAGACAAAAGGCTGACACTGATTTGCCTTGGTACAAAACAACTTACCGCTGGGCGCAGACCAACTTTACGGAAGATGATCCGGTAAAGGCTGATGTTGAGTTTTGGCGTCAATATTGGCGAGATTCCAAAACACAAGGGGTTATTATCAATTGCGGGGGTATTGTAGCCTATTATCCAAGTAAATACGACTTGCAGTACCGGGCACAGTATCTTGGTGACCTGGATTTTTACAAAAAAGTAAGCGATGCCGCTAAGGAGGAAGGCATTGTGGTTGTTGCCCGCATGGACATCAACCGCGCTACGAAAGATTTTTTTGATGCACATCCCGACTGGTTTAGCCGGCGGAAAAACGGCGAACCCATCATGTCGAACGACCGCTATATCTCCTGTATCAACAGTGATTATTACAAGGTATTTATTCCCCAGATATTGACTGAAATCATCGAAAAATACCAACCTGTCGGTTTTGCCGACAACAGTTGGAAAGGGCTTGAACGCAATACGATATGCTATTGTAACCATTGCAAAACCAAATTTAAAGCCGGCCGTGGCCTTAATCTGCCCGAAGCTGTTTCGTGGGATGACCCTGTATACCGCGAGTGGATACGCTGGGGTTATGAATGCAGAATGGAAAACTGGGATCTGTTCAATGAAGTCACCCAAAGGGTAGGCGGTAAAGATTGCCTGTGGTTCGGAATGATCCATGCCGACCCGGCATCGGGCAGTTTTAACGACCTGAAAGGCATCCTTTCGCGTTCTAAAATGATTTTCAACGACCAACAAAGTCGCTCAAGTCTGGGATTCGAGCAGAATGTCGTCAACGGAGCGTTGTTGCGCCTTGCTTCCGACGAACAGGCGTTGGCTCCCGAAAGCATGGCTAATTATATATCCGGCGCCCGGACTTTCCGTTTGGGTACCAATCCCAAGGAAGAAACACGGCTGTGGATGATTGCCGGCATTGCCGGAGGTATTTCTCCCTGGTTTCACTTTGTAGGGGGGGGCAAAAACGACAGTCGGCGGTTTGACACACCGATGCCCATCTTCCGGTGGCATGCCGACAACGAGCAATACCTTTACAACCGCACCGACCTTTCGAATGTAGCCGTTGTATGGAGTCAACCCAATGCCGACTTTTACGGACAGGATCAGGTCAGGGAACGCGTATCGCTTCCCTGGAAAGGTTTTTGTATGGCTTTATCGCGCTACCGGATTCCATTCCTACCTGTCAATGTACAGGATATCGGCAAATATTCCCACCGGATAAACACGTTGATCTTGCCTGATATTGCAGTAATGACGGATCAGGAAATTGATGTGGTATGCGACTTTGTGAACAAAGGTGGAAATATCATCGTGACCGGTATGACTGCCACATTGGATGGGGATGGACGGCCATCGGGCAATGATAAGCTATGGCGTGCATTGGGACTTGCCCGAACGGGCGAAACCAAAGGCGCAATAGGTTCTGTCAATGCTAGTTGGGAAGCTGCAGGGGCACACAATTATTTGCGTCTGCCCAAAACAGACCGCCACGAGATCCTGACAGGTTTTGAAAATACGGATATGTTAGCTTTTGGAGGCGGATTACAGGTGGTCAATTCGAATGGAGGTCTTAAACCGCTGTTTTCATATATCCCTCCTTTCCCCATTTATCCGCCCGAATTTAGCTGGATTCGTGAAGAAGAACCGAATACCTATCCGTTGTTTGCAGGTACGCTTCCCGGTGGCGGTCGTGCAGTCTACTTTGCCGGCGATATCGACCGTTGCTACGGCAGGGCTTTACTGCCCGAACATGGCATTCTGCTTGCCAATGCAGTAGAATGGGCTTCGAATGGCAAACTGCCGCTTACTTTGGAAGGACCGGGGCATATCGACTGTAAACTTTATGGGCAGGAAAACCGGCTTATCCTCCATCTGATAAACCTGACAGGTTCCAATCGTACAGGTTATATGGATGAATTTGTTCCGGTTGGTCCTTTCACAGTCACCTTGGATGCACAAGGTATCAAACCGAAAAGTGCATTTATGACCGTTCAAAACAAGAGAGCGCCCATGAAGGTACAAAACGGCAAAATCGCCGTTACCGTCGACAAAATCACCGATTTTGAGATGCTGGTAATTGAATAAACGTATTTTTTTTTCAATAAAAATTATAATTTGTATGAAAAATCTCGCTATCATCGGATGTGGAAAAGTAGCCCATCTTCATGCCAAAGCCATTGGCAATCTTCAGAATGCTAAGCTTGCTGCGGTGTGGAGCCGTACACCTGAATCCGCAGAAAAGATGGCTGCCGTATATGGTGCAAAGCCTTACAGTGATATTGGCAAAATGATTCGTGAAAACAACATTGACCTTGCCATTGTATGTAATCCCCATCCGTTTCATAAATCTGTAGCTGTGGAAGCAGCGCGCGCAGGCGCTAACGTATTGGTTGAAAAGCCGCTTGCCTCCACGCTTACGGATTGCGACATCATCATCGACGAATGCCGGAATGCCGGAGTACGCCTTGGGGTGATCAGCCAGCGCCGCTGGTACCCTCCTGTACAAAGGGTTCACAAAGCGATCATAGAAGGTAAAATAGGAATACCATCGTTGGGAACCGTCAATATGCTGGGTTGGCGCGATCAGAAATATTACGACTCTGACCCCTGGCGGGGTACTTGGGATATGGAAGGCGGTGGCGTTCTGGTGAATCAATCACCTCATTCATTAGACATCTTACTTTGGTTCATGGGTGAAGTGGACGAAGTATACGGTGTATGGCGTAACCTGAACCATCCGTATATTGAAGTGGATGATACGGCATTGGCTATTGTGAAATTCAAAAATGGAGGGATTGGGAATATCGTTGTAAGCAATTCACAAAAACCGGGTATATATGGCAAAGTGCAGGTACATGGCAGCAATGGGGCTTCGGTCGGGGTACAGACCGATGGTGGGGCCATGTTTGTGGCAGGCATGTCTTCCGTACTTGAACCGCCGGTAAACGACTTATGGACAGTGCCCGGCGAAGAACTCTTGCTTAAAGAATGGGTGCGCGAAGATAGTGAGGAATTTGAAAAGGTCGACGCTACAGTCTACTATTTTGAACGCCAAATTGAGGACTTTCTGCAAGCGCTCGACACAAACCGGCAACCTTTGGTGACCGGAGAAGACGGGCGGCGGACAGTCGAACTTTTCACCGCTATCTACCGCTCGACACGCGATAATAAACCGGTGAAATTCCCACTCGAAGCGGATAATTTGGATGAAATTGGAATTAAATAGGTGATTTTCACGCTGATGATCTGATTTGACGCTTTGGAAAAATCATCTTCACGGCGCGTGCGATAAAAATCACTCAACCCATAGTAATAACGCCCTTCCAACAGGAAATAACCGGCACGCGAACGAAATTCCAATCCGGGACCTCCGCCAAGTCCCCATTCAAACTTTTTTTTGATGGGAAGGGTATGTTGTGCGTTCGGTCTATTGGAGACGATGGCTCCATTCAGATTTTCATCGGTACTTTCCCCGAGGAAAAAACCGATATGGGGGCCAAGGTTTACAAAGAACCGGAATTTATCACTTCCAAAATAAATATGCGTCAAAAGAGGTATGTCCACATATGTAGCTTTTCGCGTATAAAATGGATCTGTAACTTCCGGCTTTGTTAGCTCGATCGCTTCCGTCCACCCTTGTTGTTTAAGATTGACCTCAAGTTGTAAGCCCAAATTCTTTTCCGTGATCCATCGGGCAGTAATCCCGCCATTATAACCTATCAATGTATTCTGCAAAACTTTAGGGCTGAAACTGACTGACGAAAAACCAATTCCTCCCGAGGCGCCTATCGCCCATTCGCGCTGAAAGGGGTTTTGAGCAGACACGCCGGCGGTACTGCTCAATACAATGATAAAAAAAGGTATTACAACGATCCGCTTCATCATCTTTCATAGCGTGTTATGGTATAATCTCTTTTATAGTGTACCATGTAAAGGTTTGTATTAAAAAAACCGCTCCAGTTGCTGACACGTTCGAAACGAAATCCTTTTTGAAGGCTCTTTTCGTTGACTTGCCGGATATTATTTTCAAAATTGGAACCAAATGTATGGATAGCGGAAATAAAAAACCTTCCTGTATCATATCCCAACAAAGCATACCTCTGCGACGACTGAATCATATTTTTGTTGAACCAAAATCTGTATCCGGCATGAAACTGTTGGATATCGGGCGACAAGTTGTTGGCATAAAAAGAGGTATAGATATACGTATTCAAAGCATAGAAATCCTCCAGACACTCATTTGTATACTGCTGCCATTCGGGATATCCGAAAAGCGTAATCTGAGGCGCCTGACGGGGGGCATCAGCCAATAACCGCAATGTGCCTCTTATTTTGTTAAGCGCTTCAAGCGAACTGGATAAAGGGACGATCAGGTTCGGTCTGTTCGGCGATAAATAGTCACTTAGATCTGCAGAAAATGAATCGGGATTGTAATTTAAATCCCGGAAAGG
The DNA here is from genome assembly GCA_031260575.1 of Tannerella sp. Classification (GTDB taxonomy): domain Bacteria; phylum Bacteroidota; class Bacteroidia; order Bacteroidales; family Tannerellaceae; genus Tannerella. The sequence goes on along the minus strand of JAIRJR010000130.1, from coordinate 1,597 downwards.
AAGGGTTCTTTGAGTGAGGTCTGCTTTAAAATCCCTGACAAACTGCATTTTATCGTCTCTCCTGTCGTTTGTATTGACAAAGATGATGTTATGGTTTGAAAAAAGTGAACAAGCCCAGGCCGTAGCATAAGCATGAAGATGCTGGGATGATGTATTCACTTGAAATATACTTGCATTGCTCGAAGTCAATATATCACATGTCGACGAAAATGGGACGACATATTTGATTCCATTTTTCCGGGCATAATCTGAGATGAGTTCGATTTGGTCATTTGTTTCGCCCCCGATAAGCAAATTGTAATCACGGAGGGGTTCATTTTGAAGAATATCCCTTGTATTCCGGGTTCCTTCACCTATATCATAGGTCGATAATTCAATCGAAACGCCTGAATTTTGCATTTCCATAACAGCCATGAGCAGACCTTCATAAAACTCTGTACGTGACTGAGAGAGTCTGAATACGGAAAAAGGCAATAAAACCGCTATTTTGATATGATCTACTTTGATATATCTGTTTCTGTCAGCAATCAAGGCACTCAAATCAAGTTCGTTCCGGTTGGGTGTGACAACGACTGTTTCTTCGGTTTCAACCGGGATTTTTATGACCATTCCTGCTTTTAGACCGCTCTTTAATGAAGGATTAAGTCGAATCAATTGCTCGTTTGTGACTTTGAAAGTACGCGTAATGCTAAACATGGTTTCGCTTCGCTTAACGGTATATTCGATTTCTTTCGTAACCATTCTTTTTTCGATGACAGGCACAGTTTGAGTTTGGGCAAAGGGAATACGGATGTTTTTTCCATAGGAAAATGTCTGTTGTGTCAGACCCGGATTGGCATTGGCAAGTTGTTCGCCGGTTATGTTATATTTTTTAGATACCCCATATATCGTTTCAAGGGGTTGGATGGTATGGAAATAATACATATCATCTTCCTTGGTTGAGTTAGATATTTCCTTTTGAGGAATTTTCAGGGTCTCTCCTATCTTGATATACTCTCTGCTTGAGGGATTTAATTGATAAATTTCCTCATCTGCGACATTATACATGATACCGATCCGGTAAACGTTTTGTCCCGGTTCGACTGTGTGATAAAATATATTACCTTCGCGTACGTTAAACGAATATTCTATGTTTTGTGCATATAAACAAAACGATGAGATAAAAAGTAATGAGATAGTTATTAATTTGCCTCTACTCATAGTTTGAAATTTTGGACAAAGATAGTGCAAGTTGAATGCAATTCCAAATTTTATCGTGAATTGCCGAGACGAAGCCTTTCTTCAATTATTTAGATTAAAGTAACACATTTTTTTGGAAATAGAAAAACCGGAAAGAAAAATATTTCTCAATTATCAATTGAATTTCGTATTTTTGCAGATTATTTGGCTTCATGAAACGTAAACAAAGGATATACAGGTTTATATGGTTATTTGTCTGTTTATTATGGACAACCAAGGCGGTTATCGCCCAATATACCGTAAGCGGAGGATCTAAAGCTCCTTTGCTGGTCGTCGACAATAAGATTGCGAAGTTTCAGGTATATTTGGTCTATGGGATGGAAAATGTCACCATCAGTCTTACTTCAACCACCAGCGC
>JAIRJR010000081.1 GCA_031260575.1 Tannerella sp. | reverse complement strand
GACTCTCCGTTTCGATTGTTCCTTTATGTGTAAACCCCGGTTCGCGAAAATGTACCTGATCATCAATCGCCCCGGGAATCAGCCATTTTCCGGTTCCGTCAATCCAAATCGCTTGTTTTACTTTATCCGGAACCTCACCGCCTTCGATCACCGCTCCAATCCATTCATCTTCAATCAACACAGAACCCATAAATGAACGTCCTTCATTTATTATCAATACATTATGAATGAAATACCTCATCAAGTTTTCCCTTTCCCTTTGGGATATTTACGAGTAAAACTCGAAAGTTTCAATTTCAACACCCCAAATAAGGCTTCTCCAAAAATAGATGAATTCATTTTCGAAACGCCAAAAACACGGTTTACAAACACAATCGGTACTTCTATTATTTTGAAACCACATTTGTAAGCTGTAAACTTCATTTCGATCTGGAAAGCATATCCCTTGAAACGAATTTTATCCAATTCAATGGTTTCCAACACCTCCCGCCGATAACATTTAAATCCGGCAGTCGTATCTTTTATTTTCATTCCGGTAATAAACCGCACATACACCGATGCAAAATACGACATCAAAACCCGACCAAGCGGCCAGTTGACTACGTTGACGCCTCCACAGTAGCGCGAACCGACTGCCACGTCAGCCCCTTGTTCTGTGCATGCCGCATAAAGTCCGGGTAAATCGTCCGGATTGTGACTGAAATCGGCATCCATCTCAAATATAAAATCATAGCCCTGCTTAATCGACCAGTAAAACCCACAGATATAAGCCGTACCCAATCCCAACTTGCCTTCGCGCTCAATCAAAAATAACCTGTTGGAAAATTCTTCCTGCATGCTCTTCACTATGCCGGCTGTCCCATCGGGCGAACCATCGTCAATGATAAGAATATGAAACACTTGGCCAAGCCCAAATACGGCCCGGATGATGTTTTCAATATTCTCTTTTTCGTTATACGTCGGAATAATTACAATACTGTCTGCCATTTTTTCTTATACTTTATACATTACCCATTGTTTTCAATAAACGCATGCCTTATCAAAATCGTGTAAATATAGTTATTTTTATAACCACGTACATGTTTTTTGAAAAAAAAATCTACCTTTACACGCTGTAACGGATGTAAACCTATGAGAAAGAAAGGAACTATCGGAATCTTTTTGACATTTATTTTTATAAACATGTCATATGCACAGACCATTTATGAGACAAAAGTTTTTTCGAATCAAATCAAAAGCCTTCGTGTCGAAGTCGTAGGCGAACTCATTTCGGAACCTTTTATTATACTGAACGGCGATGACATACTGGAAGTAAATTTTGATGTACTTGATCAAGTACAAGGACGTTATGCCTATTCAATCATTCATTGCGAAGCCGACTGGAAAAAATCGAACCTGTCTCCTATCGAATATATGGATGGATTCCAACAAATGCCCATCACCGATTTCATGCAAGCCATGATAACCACCACCCATTATACGAATTATAGTTTATTGCTGCCCAACGAAAACATCCGGTTTAAAGTTTCCGGAAATTATGTGATTCAGGTATTTAATGAAGATGCGCCGGATCGTATCCTTTTTTCGGCTCGCTTCGGGGTATACGAATCGCTGGCAGGCATCCATGCTACCGTCAGCAGTAACACAGATATCTCATTCAATCAAGGACATCAGCAGGTGAGTTTTCAAATCAACACCCCCAATCAAACGATCGCTTATCCACAATCGGAACTTAAAATATATGTTTCGCAAAACAACAGGCTTGATCATGTCGTCACCAACATTCAACCCTCGATTATTGCAAACAACAGGTTGACTTACGAGCATATCCCGGCTTTGATTTTTGAGGCGGGCAACGAATACCGACGTTTCGAATTTCTGACCCATCGCTTCAACGGCATGCGAATCGAACGCATCCAATTTTTGAATCCTTACTACCATGCAGAACTGATGGTCGATCAAAGCCGCGCCAAACAATCCTATCAATACGACCAGGATCACAACGGCCGGTTTTTCGTTCGCTGCGCAAGCTGTCAATATCCTGATAACGAGGCTGATTATTATATCGTACATTTTACTTATGCCTCACCCATGATCACAGGTGGAAATATCTTCATTTGCAGTGAACTATTCCAAAACCGGCTTGATGAAAGCAGCCGCATGGAATATAATCACTCGACAGGACGATACGAAAAATCCGTATTACTGAAGCAGGGCCACTACAACTATCAATATATTTTTGTTGCCGACAACGCAAAAAAAGGACAACTCTCAATGACAGAAGGTAATTTTTTCCAAACCGAAAACGAATATACCATCTTAGTCTATTATCGTCCGATTGGAGGACGTTTTGACCGTCTAATAGGTAAAACTACAATACGTAATTCCCAAAAAAAACTATAAAAAAAATAATTTCAATGAAAATTTTGACAATTAGGAAATAAAGTGATAATTTTACACGTTTTTATGTTGGGATTTTTTATAAAAACTAAACTTATTAATATTATAAACTTATGAAAAGAAAGAAATTTAATTTAATTGTAGTTTCAATGGTTTTAGCCATTGTGATGTCGGCATGTGGAAAAGGAGATGCAGATGTTCTTGTAGAGTCTGTGAAACTTGATCAATCTACTGCTACACTGGAAGTTAACAATACACTTACTTTGACCGCTACAGTAGAACCCTTAGATGCGCTTAATCCGTTAGTTAAGTGGACCAGTTCGGATGCGTCAATAGCAACTGTAAGCGCCGGCCCTCCCGAAGCTTCGGGCGTTCCTTCCAACAAAGGGATTGTGACGGCTAAAGCGCCGGGAACGGCATTGATCATGGTAACAACTGAAGATGGAGGTTTCATTGCTACTTGTAAAGTAAATGTGACGTTTTCGAACTTAACCCTAAATAAAACTACGCTTTCGTTGGTAACAGGCGCCTCGGAAAAGTTGACGGCAAGCTTAGTGCCTCCTTCTTCGACCGAAAAAATCAGTTGGACAAGCGACAACCCGGCAATAGCCTCAGTCGGTAGTGACGGCACGGTAACTGCTTTAACCGTCGGGACGACTACCATAAAGGCGACCACACAAGATGGTCAAAAGTCTGCCACATGCCAGGTTACCGTAACGAAAGCCCCTGTTCCGGTTACAGGTATAAGTCTGAATCATACGACTTACACACTTTATACGGGTTCGACAGGCAACACCGTTGAATTAAAAGCCACTGTGATTCCCCTTGATGCAAGCAACCAAAAAGTATCATGGGCATCGAAAAATACCGCGATTGCTACAGTCAATACCAACGGAGTTGTATCGGCAGTAGCTGCAGGTACAGTCATTATCACCGCAACCACTGAAGAAGGCGGAAAAGTAGCGGAATGTACGATAACAGTGAAAACGCCCGTAACCGGTGTATCACTCAACAAATATACGCTGACCTTAACTGTAAACGAGAAGGAAAATCTTGTTGCAACAATCACTCCAGCCAATGCCTCCAATAAAACGCTCAAGTGGTCAAGTAGTAACCCTGCCATAGCGTCTGTAGACAGTAATGTTGTTACCGCTAAAGTCGCAGGAACAGCAACTATTATCGTAACTACGCAAGATGGTGGTTTCTCTGCTTCTTGTAATGTTACGGTGAATGCATTGTATACTCCGGTTGCGAGCATAACACTTCCAACTACGCTGACAGTACAAGGAAGCGATAAAGGTTCTTTGACAGCGACCATGTTACCGCTTGGCGCTACTGATAAAAGAGTAAAATGGACAAGTAGCGATATAAATATCGTCCCTCATCCCACCGGCGATGGCCTAACTTGCGAAATAATCCCTAAAGCGCCAACTACTTCCGGTGATAGAACCGTAATCATTACTGTTACTTCAGTGGATGTACCTACAATAAAAGCCGAATGTGAAGTTACCATTAAGTATATCCCCGTGAATGCAATAACCATGCCGGCTACTTATACATTGAATACTGCAATGACTACTACTCCTCTAACGTACACAGTTTCTCCTGCGAATGCCTCAATTAAAGATATATCCTGGTCAAGCAATGCCACGGGAGTTGTAACTGTTACACCTGAAGGTCTTTTAGTCAGAATGTCTTCCGGTACTGCAATCATCAAAGCTACATCGGTTGCTGTACCCACTATATTCCGCGAATGTACTGTTACAGTGCCGTAAATCAAGTTAATGGCAATGTTTTGTTTACATTTTATATTATCGATCGCGCCGATTTGAAATCGGTGAATCATCTCATCTCCCCCTCGAACCTACGAGGGGGAGATTTTTATTTCCAAACTTAGCTCAAGACACTGAGCGGCAATACAATTGCCGCTCAACAAAGTTATTACAAATCCGCGCCGGGCAGGTGTTTGTCTCAATTTTCAATTCTCTTTCCTATCTCGGCGCTTTTCTGTAAAGATAAACCGTGATAAACACATAAAGCATATTCGGAATCCAGACTGCAATGATCGGGGTGACTAATCCGCTGATGGCAAATGTAGCCGAAATTTTAGAAAAAAGCACGTATGCGAAACTTAAACCCAAACCGATACCGATATTCAACCCCATTCCACCCTTGATTTTTCGCGAAGAAAGAGATAATCCAATGATTGTAAGTATATAAAATGACATTATCGTCGCATATCGCAGATGATATTCAATTTCAAATGTCCGGATATTTCTGATTCCCCGTAGCTTTTGCCGTTTGATATGTTTGGCTAATTCAGGGCTTGTCATCGTTTCGCAATCACTTTCAGAAATCAAAAAGTCGGACGGAACAAACATAAGGGTTGTGTCCTTTCGTGTTCCGGTTGAAATCCGCTGATTCATCCCATCGAAATCGCGGACGACATAATCAATGATTGTCCATTGATGCAGAGAATCGTATTTGATAGATCCGGCCGTCAGGCGCGAAACCAATTGTTTACCTTCAAAACGATCCAATGAAAATCTGTATCCCATTGATGACAATGCCGAATACCTATCAAAATAGGCAAAAACACCCGGTTCGACTTCCAATTGAACATTTCCTGCCGACGATACTTGTCGATTTTTGATATAAGAATTCTGAAACGCAATCCGGGTTTCGTTCGCTTTTGGAACTATATAAGCGCTTAATACGTAATTTCCGGAAGCGATGAACGTAGCCGATATCAGATAGGGCAGCATAAGCCGGTTAAAACTGACTCCATTCGAAAGCATCGCAATGATTTCAGAGCGGTCAGCCAGCTTTGAGGTGAAGAATATCACGGTAATAAATGAAAACAATGGGCTGAAAAGCCCGATAAAATACGGAATAAAATTGGCGTAATAATGAAAAACAATTTCATAAAGCGTCACTTCAGGTTTCAGGAAGGCATCGATCTTTTCATTGACATCAAACACAACCGTAATCGCTATGATCAACACAATGATAAAAGCAAATGTTCCGAGAAATTGTTTGATAATATACCGGTCGATGATTAACAGTTTGAAATCCTTTCGCTTCATAAACGTTGCGACAATTGGTTGATGAATCCTCTTTTCCAAACCGAAAAATCTCCTGTCAAAATATGAATGCGAGCTTCTTTCATCAACCACATATAAAAAGCCAAGTTATGAACGGATGCGATCTGTAATCCCACAATTTCGTCTGTCTTAAACAAGTGATGCAAAAAAGCCCGCGAATAGGCTGTATCCACAAAAGAGTGGGCATCAGGGTCGACAGGTGAAAAATCGTCGGCCCATTGGCTGTTTCGCATATTCATTGTGCCTAATCGCGTGAATAATTGTCCATTACGACCATTTCGCGTCGGCATGATGCAATCAAACATATCTACACCCCTTTCAATTGCTTCCAACAGATTAACAGGCGTACCTACACCCATCAGGTAACGGGGTTTGTCTTTCGGAAGTATGCCATTGACAATCTCTATCATCTCGTACATGACTTCGGTCGGTTCACCCACGGCTAATCCGCCTATCGCATTGCCGTCGGCTTCTTTTCCGGCGACATACTCTGCCGCACGAATGCGTAAATCAGCATATACACAGCCTTGAACTATCGGAAACATCGACTGTTGATAACCATAAACCGGTTTCGTTTCCTGCATACGCCGGCAACAGCGATCCAACCACAACTCCGTCAGGTCAAGCGATTTCCCGGCATATTGATAATCCGCATCTCCCGGACAACATTCATCGAAAGCCATAATGATATCGGCGCCGATGACACGTTGGATATCAATCACCTTTTCGGGCGAAAAAAAATGTTTGCTACCGTCGATATGTGAACGAAATTCAGCGCCTTCTGATGTCAGTTTCCGGTTTGCGGACAACGAAAATACCTGATACCCGCCACTATCTGTCAGAATGGGACGATCCCAACCGTTAAACCGGTGTAATCCGCCTGCTTTTTCCAAAATATCCAATCCCGGACGCAAATATAGATGATAGGTATTTCCCAACAGGATCTGAGCTTGAACATCATCGCGCAACTCAGTCACATGGACGGCCTTAACCGTTCCCTGCGTACCGACAGGCATAAAAACCGGCGTTTCTATTGTCCCATGATCGGTCGTAATCAAACCGGCTCTTGCCTGACAATAACGATCTGTTTGCAAAACATCAAATTTCACCTTGCAGATTTTTGGGCAAAGTTACGATTTTCTTTCTTATTGATCCAGTAAGTTGAAAAATTATACTATCTTTGCGAAACAAAATTATTAACAATATAAAAAACAGAATATCATGAGAACTTTACATCATGTTGGATTTATCACATCAGAAAAAAAAGAAGGCGCTGTTTTCAACGAAGGCCTGAGCGTTTGGTTGACTGATATCAATCAAAGTCCGAATAAAATTGAGTTTCTAAAATTTGAAGAAGGCAGCTGTATGCCTGAATTGATTCAAAGTCAATCGCATATAGCCTATACAGTTCCCGATTTGGAAGAAGCGTTGAAAGATTGTAAAGTACTTTTCGGCCCTGCTGATGTCAATGAACATTTGACGATTGCCTTCATCGAAGAAGAAGGCGTTTCGATCGAACTGATGGAAATGAAATAACGATTGTTCATAAACACTACAAGAGCCTCAGCGACCACCATTAAACATTAATCACAAATCATTA
>JAIRJR010000372.1 GCA_031260575.1 Tannerella sp. | reverse complement strand
TTTAACAATTATTATATCATTCGGTTTGTTTAAAATTGAATAAAACCTATTACTTTTGTGCTGTAATCAAGAAACAAGGTAAAAAATGAAGAAGTATTTTGTATTCCTATTGAGTGTTTGCACCCTTAATATACAGGCACAAAGTAATTTACCCCGATGGGTTGAAAGTGCACGAAAGGCGGTCTTTACTATTGAAGCGGTTGATAATAAGGGGAATACGCGAAAAGGAAACGGTTTTTTCATTCAAAGTACGGGAGAAGCTGTATCGGATTATACCTTATTTAATGGTGCGATTCAGGCGACGGTGACCGATACTGAAGGTCGTAAAATGCAAGTAGGCAGTGTGATAGGCGCTGATAATGTTTATAATGTGATTCGTTTCAAAGTCACTGTGCCACGAAGTGTCCCCTTTCTCACCATCGCCTCTTCGATGCCTGTCACAGGCATCGAAGCCTGGTTGGTTCCTCCGGCTATGGAATCTGTACAAAAAGGTGCGATCGAGGAAATCTCAAAGATTATGGATGTACATGATTATTTTAAGATAAATATACCGTTGACATCCGCGCAGGTAAGCCTCCCATTGCTTACAGAAAAGGGTGAAGTTTTTGCTTTGACTCAAGCCGATGCTTCGGGCAAGAACAAAACGTATGGCATATCTTTGTCTTATATTCAATCGCTTCGTATCACATCAAAAGACATATTGGGAAAGACTTATTCTTCGATAGGCATTCGCAGCGGCTGGGCGGAAAATGTGGATGAAGCGCAAGTTGCGCTGTTTTTTTTGTCATCCCAGCAAGATGCACCAACCTATTTGGAAACATTAAACGATTTTATCCAAACTTTTCCAAACCTTGCTGATGGTTATTTAAGCCGTGCTTCCCATTATGCAAACTTTCGAAATGAATTGGCTGAATCGCAGACTGACCGGATGCGGTTATTGGAATTAGCTATGGATGATTTAAATATGTCTCTGAAAAAAAACCCGAAAGAGGATGAAGGATTATACAATCAAGCTAAACTGATTTACGAAGTGCTGCTTACGGATAGCACAGTCATTTCAAAATTCTGGAATATCCGGACTGCCTCTGAGAAGCTTCAACACGCGATCAATTTGAACGATTTTCCGGTATACAGGCAGTTGGAAGGAGATATTGCATTTCTTCAGGGAGATTTTCAGAAGGCGCATGATCTGTATATGCACGTTAATCAAAGCCCGTATGCATCTTCCCTGTCTTTTTATCTGGCTACCCGGACACGGCTGTTGTTACCCGACGTCAATCCGTCCGAACTGATATCGTTGATGGATAGCGCCGTGATGAAAAGTATGGCAATCCCATCGGAAGCAGCTGCTTATATTCAGGAAAGCATAGACCTGAAGATGCAGTATGGGCAATATGATGCTGCCGTAAAAGATTATGATCTGCTTTCCAGAATACTATCCGGTAATGTAGGCGATGTTTTTTATTATTACCGTGAGCAGGCTAAGTTTCGTGCAGGAGATTTTGACGGCGCATTGATGGATATTGAAACCGCAATATCGCTTAGTCCGCAAGAACCTTTGTATTATGCAGAGGAAGCATCGATTTATCTGCGAAAGCAAGATCCCGCCAGAGCACAGCAAAGCGTGGAGAAATCGCTGGCATTAGATCCGGAATTTACTGCAAGCCACAGGTTGCTTGGTATTTGCCTGCTACGCCAACAAAAGAAAGACGATGCCTGTAAAGCATTTCAGAAAGCCATGGAATTGGGCGACCCTGTGGCGGGTAAGTTGATTGAGGATAATTGCCTGTAGAAGTATGATTGAAAGATTATTAGCAGAATAACATATAATATAATACGATGAGAGCATTTATAGGAGTAGATTTAGGAGGGACGAATATTCGTGCCGGACGGATTATGGATGACGTGATCGAAGTTCAGAATCAAGTGAGAACACCCAAAGATGCAAAAGATGAATGGGTGACAGTTGAAGCGATCAAAGAGGTGATTCATACAGTGATGAATGAACATGTAGTGGCGATTGGGATCGGAGTGCCCAGCGTGGTAGATCGAGCTATGGGAATCGTGTACGATGTGGCTAATATACCACACTGGAAAGAGGTCCACCTGAAAAAAGTGTTGGAAAAAGAATTTGAGATACCTGTGTATTTAGACAACGACGCCAACTGTTTTGCGTTGGCGGAACGCACCTTCGGAGTCGGGCGGGATTTTGAGAATTTTGTCGGACTAACCATTGGTACCGGATTGGGAGGAGGGATTATCCAGCAGGGAAAGCTACTGCAAGATGCGAACTGCGGATCAGGCGAATTCGGCACACTACCTTATAAGGACAATATTGTAGAATATTATGCAAGCGGTTCATTTTTTTCGAATGTCTATGGAGTAGATGGGAATGTAATGTATCATCTTGCCTTGAATCAAGACCCGGAAGCTTTGGATGCATACCGGCAATTGGGAAAACATATCGGTGAGGCTGTTAAAATGGTTATTCTGACTGTTGATCCTCAAATGATTGTATTTGGAGGTACGGTGGCAGGAGCGCATGCCCTGTATGAAGAAGCCTTATATGCAAGTTTACAAGACTTTGCGTTTCCGTCATCCATCAAGAAATTGAAACTTTTTTTCTCCGAGATGGAACATCCGGGTATTTTGGGGGCTGCGTCGCTATGTTATTAATTCAGAAACATCTAACCAGCCCCACCGAGTAAGTGTCGTAAAGAAAATCCCTGATACCATGGTTATATCGCAGGGAAAGGATAGTCTTCTTATATTCAAAATCGAGTTTTGAACGGAATACCACCGGTTTATCACCCTTTTTCTCATATCCGTGGAAACCGGACCAATTGGCTGCTAAGGATACGTTTTTAAACTTAAAACTGCCTCCGTAACCATAGAGTATGGCATCATTTTGTCGGTGAACCAAGTCGTTGGTCATCCAGCAATAAAACCCGATCATTCCTTGTAATCGGAAATTGATCGAATTGTCTTTATTTTGAAAAATGTTGCGACCGGCAGTCGTCTCAAACCAATATGAGGCTGCATCGGTGTATCGCGCGTCACATAAACGGTTGCCACTTGCAGTTTTAAGTGACCCGCTCACTGAGATATCACACCATTTATCACTTTGCAGAATTTGATAATACGAACTGATGATCAGATCGCCGTTACAAGTAATCGGCGGTCGGGTTTCAGCAGCATGTCTTTCTTTCCGGGTTGCTTCATCAGTCACATAAGTTTCTACAATCACACCTCTGACTTCTACTCCTGCTTTTCCATTGGCTATCGGGATAAATAGACGGGCGAATAAATCTTTTGTTTGGTCGCCCGAATTGTAATGATATTCGCCTCTTACTTCAATTTCCCAACGCTGACGGATGCGTCCGCTGTGTAGATCTTGAATGGGAAAAGCGTTAGGGCCGAAATATCTTGGAGAATAAACCAATAATTTCATTTGTTCCCTCCAGTCAATATATTCATTTTCTTGTGCAATAAGACAATCTATATCAAATAAATATAAAAAAAGAACCAGAAATCCATATTTTAGATTGGAAATTAAAGTCATTATAATTCAAAATTTGGAACGCAAAGGTATTGTATTTTTAGAAAAAACCCTATCTTTGCTCGAAATATTATTGAACTATGAAAAATTTATTGATCAAAAGCTTAATGCTTTTTGTTGTCTTTTTCGCCGGTGTTTCTTTTGCACAACAGCCAATTAAAACGTTGATTATTACAGGCCAGAACAATCACAACTGGCAGGTGAGCCATTTAGTGATTAAGCAAATTCTGGAAAATTCGGGATTGTTTACAGTCGATTTTGCGATTTCTCCTGCCAAAGGAGGAGACATGTCAGGTTTTGTGCTTGATTTTAAGCCTTATTCGTTAGTCATTCTTGATTATAACGGCGATGCATGGCCGGAGGAAACGAATCGCCGGTTTCTCGATTTTGTGCAAAACGGCGGGGGCGTGGTTGTATATCATGCAGCCGATAACGCCTTTGTCAATTGGCCTGAATTTAACCGGATTATTGCCTTGGGAGGTTGGGAGAGACGAAACGAAAAAGACGGTCCTTATGTCTATTGGGTAGACGGGAAACTGGTTCGCGACGATTCGCCCGGTGTCGGCGGGTCGCACGGTAAGCAGCACGAATATGTATTAAACGGACGCAATCAGGAACATCCGATAACAAAAGGTTTGCCTGCACAATGGAAACATGCTTCCGACGAACTCTACGACCGCATGCGCGGTCCCGGAAATATTAAGGATATGCTTTATACTGCATTTTCCGAAATAGATACCGGCGGATCCGGACGCGAAGAACCCTTGATTTTTACGGTCGATTATGGAGCGGCACGTATTTTCCATACCATGCTCGGCCATGCCGGACGCACAGTCGAAAATAGTCCTGCTATGCAATGTACAGGTTTTCAAGTGACATTACTTCGAGGAGCCGAATGGGCTGCAACCGGAAAAGTGACACAAAAAGTACCGGTCGATTTCCCGACACAAGACAATGTGACCATGCGGATGAATTATAAATAACGTTGAAATATTAAAAAATCTTAAAAAGGGAACGCATCATGCAGCGTTTCCTTTTTTTTTGCGTCTTTATATATACAAGGAAAATGTTAAATAATACATAAAAGTTTTATGCTTGACAGAATAATATTATCTTTGTCGATGTTTGTTGCAGAAGTGTCTTTTTTTATTTTGTATAGAAAAGACTTTAAACCTTCAAACAATTTAAAAGTCTAATTAGCAGAATAAAGATTTAAAAAATAGTATTAACTTAGAATATAAAGAGGAGAAAAGAAAATGAAAACAACGAGATTTTTTACCTTTCTGATTATGATGTCCATTGCATCATACGTAATGGGACAAGGTCAGTTCTATGATGATGTGTATTTCTCTTCCGGGAAAACCGATAAAAAAGTACAGGTTGAAGAGAAACAGACGCCGGTCAACAATGTCAGGGCGACTGCTATTTCAACCCATACGAGTAGTTCACCTTCTTCAATTCATGAAATGGATGTTGATACATATAATCGAAGAAACTCCGATCCGGAAGATGAATATTACTATGAAGCGGATGAAAGATATGCTGATTTGGATACAGTCAGAGCAGATCGACGTTCGGACTTAGAATATTCGGAGCGTATAGTCCGTTATCATTCGCCCGGCACGATTACGATTGTCGGAGCAGATAATGTGGATATACATTTGAGTGAAGGATTTTATGCTTACGGTTATGATACGGATGAATCAGGCGGTCAAACCAACGTCAATGTCAATATTGACATGGGCTATGGATATGGCGCATGGGGTGGCTGGGGTGGCTGGGGCGGCTGGTACAGTCCCTGGTATTATAGCTCTTGGTATCGTCCTTTCTGGGGTTCATATTGGCATAGTCCCTATTACAGTTGGGGTTGGGGCGGCTGGTATGGTGGCTGGTACGACCCATGGTATAATCCCTGGGGATATTATGGAGGATATTATGGCGGTGGCTATTATGGTGGTTATTACGGTGGTGGCTTTTGGGGCGGAGACTATGGTTGGAACAGGCCTTACTATCAATATCAGGGAGGCCGTCAGACTGCAGCATACGGACGAAGCAGCCGCAGCTCCAATTATGCTTCTTCATCGACAATGAGTAGCCGGAGTTCATCTGCATCAAGAAATACCTCTTCGACGCGAAGCAGTGTGGGCAACACCACCGGACGCAGCACATCATTGAGAGGAGATGCAGCATCGGGACGCAGTTCATCCAATGCCAATGCCATAACGAATAGCCCGACCCGTTCGACCCGGTCAACGGTTGATGCGAACAATCCATCCAACCGCGGTCAAAGTACATTCAATGGCAATTCGACTACTACGCGGACAACACGTAGCGCCAATAACGAAGCCACATCGGTTTCGCGCTCAAGCGGTTCTTCTAACTCACGCTCGACTTCGGGTTCGCCTGTAGTTCGAAGCAATACAACCACATCGAACAGTCGCAGTACGATATCCAATTCCACAAGCGCTCCGCGTTCATCAAGTAGTAGCAATAGCTATAACAGTGGCACAAGCAGCCGTTCTTCAAGCAGTGGAAGTTTTGGAAGCGGTGGCGGTAGTTACGGCGGCGGCGGTGGGAGTTACAGTGGCGGCGGCGGCAGTTCAAGCCGTTCAAGTGGCGGTGGCGGTGGCGGACGTCGATAATCTCCTACGATCCATATCTTTGATATAAAATACAGATAATAATTTGAAAGATGAAAAAAATAGGATTATATATCACTGCATTACTTGTATGGAGTAGTGGGGTATTGTTGGCGCAAGGCGAAATCGACGCATTCCGAAATTCGCAAACCGACTTAAATGGATCGGCACGTTCAATCAGTATGGGAGGAGCATTCGGAGCGCTGGGAGGAGATATGTCAGCTATGTCGAACAATCCTGCCGGACTGGGGATTTACCGCAGTTCAGAGGTTCAAACCACCATGAGTGTAAATTCCTCAAATGCAGAATCGGGTTGGACAGGTATAAATACCAGTATCAGAAAGACAAAAGCCGGTTTCGATAATTTATCGTATGTGGGTTATTTTCCGACTGCTAACGAACGTGGCATCAAAGGATGGAATATCGGAATTGCCTATAATAAAGTAAAAGACTTCAACAAAAGCTACAGGGCAGTCGGACGTCCGCAATTTTCGCTTGCGGATTATGCCGCCTCGAGCGCTTCCAACGCTTATGGCGATAAAGGCGGAATCGATGAGAATAATTTAATCTTGACAGATTCGTACGACCCATACAATAACAGGGATTTGGACGGACACTGGTTGTCTATATTGGGATATGAATCCGGTTTTTTTGGAGCAAAATATGATTTTACGGATGTTTATCACAATGCTTTCGGAGTTTGGAGCGGAAACACCTGGAGACCTAGTTCACCCGATGAAGTAACCATGAAGGTCGGCGAAAACGGCAGTATAAATGAGTATAATTTTTCTCTTGCCACCAATATTTCCGATTTCTTATTTCTTGGGGCGACTTTGGGCATAACAACCATTGATTACCGCATGAGTTCGTGGCACAGTGAAAAGTTCGGATCAGCAGATTATCTGAACTTAGCCAACACCCTTGAAACCACCGGTACGGGCTATTCCATCAATATCGGTGCGATTATCAGGCCGGTTAACACGCTACGTCTTGGCGTTGCTTATAATTCGCCGAAATGGTATTTATTGACTGATCACTTCGACGCTTTCGGCGAATCATACCTCACCAGCGATAAAGAAAATCCATTGATGGAGGGATATATCCCGGAATATTCGTATGCAGAATACAGTATGCAAACACCCGGGCGCTGGATTTTCAGTGCGGCCGGGATTATCGGGAATTTCGCCCTGATCAGTTTGGATTATGAATTGACGGATTACAAAAACATGTTCTTGTCCGACAAGGATTGGGATCGTAACCCTTATAAGTCTGATAAT
>JAIRJR010000365.1 GCA_031260575.1 Tannerella sp. | reverse complement strand
GAATGAACGCAGTAAAGTTATGTTGCAAATTAAAAAGCGGTTAGGAGAATTTTTCCTAACCGCTTGATTTTTTGGTGGTCCCAACTGGGCTTGAACCAGTGACCCCCTGATTATGAGTCAGATGCTCTAACCAACTGAGCTATGGGACCTGTTTTTCAAAAAATTCAATAAAACCGGTTGCAAAGATACAAATAAGTTTTTGGTTTTTGGTTTTTAGTTTTTAGTTTTTTTGTTTTTTGCATTTCGCAACGTCTAAAGCAAATCAATTACTCGTTCAAGATGAATCCCATGTGAGCCTTTGATCAGGATATGGTATCCCTGAAGCGGATTAACCGCTAAATACCGGCTTAATGCTTCGATGTCAGGAAAACATGGATAGGCGGAACCGGCGGCTACAAATTGTTCGCCGCAAAGAAGCGCTTTATCGAAATCATAATGAGCAAGTCTTTGCACTAAATCTGCATGCAAATTCAGACTTCCGGTACCCAATTCGAGCATATCTCCCAAGATCACTGCTTTGGGATAAACTGCAAGCGAAGCAAAGTTGTCTAATGCGACTTGCATACTGCTTGGATTGGCATTGTAGGCATCGATAATCAGTTCGTTCTGCAACGTCTTTTTCCATTGTGAACGGTTATTCATAGGGATGTATCCACTGATTGCGCGGTTAATATCCGGTGCGGGAACCTTGAAATAAATTCCGGCGGTAACGGCAACAAGCGCATTGAAAAGATTGTAGTTGCCTACCAGATTTGTGGAAATGCGATGACGTACCCCGTCAGTTTCCCATTCAAAACACAGAAAAGGATGCGACTCCACAACCTTACCCGACACATAAGCGTCGTTCGTTTCGCCATAAGCGATTTGTTCCAATTCTCCTGCTATTGCTTGTAGATATGGATTCTCTTTGTGGATAAATATTTTACCATTTTTCAGACGCAGATAATCATACAATTCTCCTTTGGAGCGGATTACACCTTCGAGCGAACCGAAACCTTCGAGATGCGCATAGCCTACATTGGTAATGATACCATAATCAGGCCGGGCAATCTGACACAACTCATGTATCTCGCCGGGATGGTTAGCGCCCATTTCGATAACGGCCAACTCATGTTCGGACGTTAAACGCAACAATGTAAGCGGCACACCGATGTGATTATTCAGATTTCCGGAAGTATATAATACGTTGTATCTGGTCAAAAGTGTAACAGCCAACAATTCTTTGGTGGTCGTTTTGCCGTTCGTTCCTGTGATGGCTATCACTGGTGTTTTTAGGATTTGGCGATGATATGCCGCCAATTGTTGCAGCGCTTTCAAGCTATCGTCAACCAATAAGTAACGACTGTCGGTTGCTACCTTCGGATTGTCGACGATTGCATAACGGCAACCTGAATCTAAAGCCTTTTCTGCAAAAAGATTACCATCGAAAGATAAACCTTTTATGGCAAAGAAAAGAGCTTCAGGCGAACAGTTCCGGCTGTCGGTACAAACTACCGGATGTTGTTTGTAAATATTGTATAACGCTTCAATAAACATCTATTTTTCAACCTTAATCATGAATTCCTCAAACTGCATAATGTATGGAGGAAGTTTGTTTTTTGAGAGCAAAAATAATGTATATTCAGGAATTTCCGTACATTTGCAGGTTATTATTATGATACGCCAAAGGACACAAAAGAGACAAAGGATAACTCAGTAAATGTAGTGCTTTGGATTACTTGTTGTTAGGAGAAATAGCCCAAGCTATGAAATATATAAATATAAAAGGATACCTGTTTGATTTGGATGAACCGGTCGTGATGGGAATCTTAAACGTGACGCCGGATTCTTTCTATGCTGAAAGCCGGAAACAAAACCGGGATGATATTGACAGGCGGATAACAACCATTTTGCATGAAGGTGGAAAGATCATAGATATCGGCGGGTATTCATCGCGTCCCGGCGCTGCCCATGTTTCAGATGAAGAAGAGAGACAACGCTTGAAACCGGGTTTGGATCATCTGAAAAAGTATTTTCCCGATGTCATTGTGTCGATTGATACCTTTAGGGCTGATATCGCGTGTTGGGCGGTTGAAGAATACGGAGTTGCGATTGTAAATGATATTTCGGGAGGGGGAATGGACGAAAAGATGTTTCAAACAATAGCCCGGCTACAAGTTCCGTATATTCTGACACATCTGCGAGGTACACCCCAAATGGTGCAGCAAGATTCGGACTACAATGATATGATAGAAGAGATGATGCTCTTTTTTGCCGATAAACTTCACAGGATGCAATTACTGGGCGTCAATGACATCATTCTTGATCCCGGGTTTGGCTTCGGCAAGACGGTAGATCAAAATTATGAACTGATGCGCACATTGCCCGAATTTCAGATATTTGAACGTCCCCTTTTGGTGGGTGTATCACGTAAACGTATGATATACGATTTTTTGGAATGTGATATCGAAGACAGTCTGAGTGGGACGACGGTCCTCCATACCTTTGCTTTGATACATGGCGCCAATATCCTTCGCGTACATGATGTAATACATGCTGTTGAGGCAGTTAAAATAATTTCCAAACTAAAAAA
This sequence comes from Tannerella sp., assembly GCA_031260575.1. Taxonomy (GTDB): domain Bacteria; phylum Bacteroidota; class Bacteroidia; order Bacteroidales; family Tannerellaceae; genus Tannerella. The sequence continues at coordinate 7,939 of JAIRJR010000365.1, read as the reverse complement.
ATAGATCGTTATGTTCATTTCTTTCGGAATCAAAGATGCAATAGATGTATTATTTGTCGCTTTTTTTCTTTACCAAATCTATAAATTGATGAAAAGTTCGGGGACGCTGGCTGTGTTCAGCGGCGTAGTGTCGGTTCTCATCGTATGGGTTTTGGTTTCTAAAGTATTGGAAATGCGATTAATGGGAGCTATTCTCGACACGTTTATCAGTGTCGGTTTTGTGGTTATCGTCATATTATTTCAAGATGATATCCGGCGTTTTCTGTTTACGATGGGATCAAATCGTAGTTGGAAGTTTATATTTAAGTTTTTTTCCAAAAAAGACGGAGATACCGCAGGCGAGGGTAAATACATCGCACCGGTCGTTTTGGCTTGTTTGAATATGGTTCGAAAGAAGATAGGAGCCTTGATCGTCGTTCAGAAAGAAATTGATCTAAAAACTTATATTCAAACCGGTGAGGTGTTTGATGCAGATGTAAACGCCCGCCTGATTGAAAATATTTTCTTCCATAATAGCCCATTGCACGATGGAGCGTTGATCATTGCCAATAACAGGATTAAAGCGGCAAGTTGTATTTTACCGGTTGCCCATAATCCCAATATTCCGAAAGAAATGGGGTTGAGACACCGTTCCGGGTTAGGTTTAGCCAATGAAACGGATGCAATTGTGATCATAATATCCGAAGAAAGGGGTACGATCAGAGTAGCCCACAACGGTAGAATCAGTTTGCCTTTGTCTGCCGAAGGGTTACATCAAATTTTATCCGACAAATTAGAAATCGAACCTTACTGTTAAAAATCTGAAATTGTCATGTCGGATTGTATTTTTTATTGTTTTTTTGTAATCTGCGTATTACAATTTTAGTACTTTTGCAGAAAAATTAAATAATAATAATATGAATCATTTGATAAAAGAGATTATTGAACGCGCAAAGGCTGATAGACAGCGTATTGTCTTGCCTGAAGGAACCGAAGAAAGGACATTGAAGGCCGCCGACCAAATTGTTGCCGAAGGAATTGCCGATATTATCTTGCTGGGCGATCCCGACGAAATCAAACAATTATCTGTTGCATACCATTTGAAAAATATCGATCGGACTACAGTAATTAATCCAAAAGATCATGCAAAAAAACAAGATTACATTGACTTGTTGGTACAATTACGTCAGTCAAAAGGGATGACACCCGAAAAAGCTGCGGTTTTGGTTGAAGACACCCTCTATATGGGATGTCTGATGATTAAAGCGAATGATGCGGACGGTGAGATAGCCGGTGCACGCAACAGTACGGGTGATGTACTTCGCCCGGCTTTACAACTTATCAAAACAGCTCCCGGAATCGGTTGTGTGTCAGGTGCATTCCTGATGTTTACCCCCATCGAGTCATTTGGGGAAAATGGAATTTTGGTTTTTGCTGATTGTGCTACGATGCCTGACCCGACTGTTGCCGAACTGGCTCAAATAGCGATTTCGACAGCGCAAACGACGCGTTCGTTGCTGGGCGCTGAGCCACGCGTTGCGATGTTAAGTTTTTCAACAAAAGGTAGCGCTTCGCATGAAGCAGTAGATAAAGTCGTACAGGCAACGGCTTTGGCAAAGCAATTGGCGCCTGATCTGTTGATTGACGGCGAACTGCAAGCCGATGCTGCTTTGATTCCCAAAGTTGCAGACCAAAAAGCGCCCGGAAGTGTAGTAGCCGGTAAGGCCAATACGTTGGTATTCCCAACACTTGATGCAGGCAATATCGGTTATAAACTCGTTCAGCGGCTTTCCGGAGCCGAAGCAATCGGCCCTATCCTGCAAGGTATGGCAGCGCCGGTTAACGATTTATCAAGGGGATGTTCGGTCGATGATATTTACAAAATGATTGCCATTACCTGCAATCAGGCAATCGGATTGAAAAAATAATAATACGCATAGATATGAAAACGTTAGTGTTAAACTGCGGGAGCAGTTCCATCAAATATAAACTCTTTGAGATGGAATCTAAAAAAGTGATCGCTCAGGGAGGTATTGAAAAAATCGGTTTGTCCGGTTCATTTCTCAAATTAGTAGATTCAACCGGTGAAAAAATCTCCATTGCAAAAGATATCGCCGGTCATGAAGAAGGGATCTGCTTAATCCTGAGTGTGTTGACGGATGAACCATACGGCTGTATCAAATCATACAATGAAATAGATGCTATTGGACATCGAATCGTACACGGTGGCGAAAAATTCTCTTCAAGTATGCTGATCAATGAAGAAGTAATCGAAAAGGTTGTTGAATGTTGTGAATTGGCTCCATTGCATAATCCGGCTAATCTGGAAGGAATTTATGCCATGCAGAAAATTTTACCCGGTACGCCCCAGGTTGCTGTTTTTGATACAGCTTTTCACCAAACCATGCCTGATTACGCTTATATGTATGGTTTACCTTTCGAATTGTACAAAAAATATGGGATTCGCCGGTATGGTTTTCATGGCACAAGCCATCGTTATGTATCGCACCGGGCTTGTGAAATACTCAATGTCCCCTACGAACAACAACGAATCATCACGGCGCATATCGGTAACGGCGGTTCGATCACTGCAATTCAATCCGGCAAATCCGTTGATACATCGATGGGATTAACGCCTGTAGAAGGTTTGTTGATGGGAACCCGGTGCGGTGATGTAGACCCCGGTGTCTTGACATTTCTTATCAGTAAAGAAGGATTGGATTACGTCGGTTTATGTAATTTAATGAACAAGAAAAGTGGCGTTCTGGGCATATCAGGCGTATCGTCGGATATGCGTGAATTGGATGCGGCAGTGAAAGAAGGCAACCTGCGCGCGGATTTAGCCATGAAAATGTATGGTTACCGTATCAAAAAATACGTTGGCTCGTACGCCGCTGCAATGGGAGGGGTCGATATCCTGGTATTTACAGGTGGAGTAGGTGAGAACCAAGCCTCTATGCGCAAAGCTGTTTGCGAAAACATGGAGTACATGGGCATCTGCTTTGATGACGCAATAAACAATGCTACTCGCGGTAAGGAAATGGTGATCAGTACGCCCGAAAGTCAGGTGACCGTTATTATTGTACCAACCGATGAAGAATATGTAATTGCTTCGGATACCCAAGCGGTATTGGGTTGCAAATCGTAAAAAGACTGATTAGGGGATTTGTGTGTATTTCACTTCAAGTTGAGTGAAGTTAGGAAAAAAAAGAGGCTGTTTATCACAAATAGCCTCTTTCCCAAAAAAAAACTCTTATGAAAACTTAAACCCTTTTCTCTTTGATTCGGGCTTTTTTGCCGGTCAGTTTACGCAGATAATACAATTTTGCTCTACGTACTTTACCTGATTTGTTCAGAATGATATTTTCAATAAATGGTGAATCCATCGGGAAAACCCTTTCCACGCCTACATTTTCAGACATTTTACGAACAGTAAAACGTTTTTTATCGCCATGTCCCGAAATACGGATCACCACTCCCCTGTATTGCTGAATACGTTCTTTGTTACCTTCGGTAATGCGGTATGAAACCGTGATGGTATCGCCGCTTTTGAATGCCGGAAACTCTTTTGAAGATGCAAAAGCTCCTTCCGCAATTTTCATTAAATCCATTGTCTTATAGCTTTTTAGTTGTTATAAAAATCAAAACGCAATGTGTCGGACTACCTATTTCCCGGCAGAGATTACGTAAAGCGGATGCAAAAGTATGAAGTTTTTATTTAATAAACAAGTATCGCAGACAATTTTTAATATTTTTTTTATGGATTGCTTCGTTTCATGCTAAAACACATCCATAAATTGGTCTACAATCTCCGGATATGAAAACCTCCGTCAATGTTGATTATTTCTCCGGTTGAATAGGGGAAAGCGCCACCGGCAAACGCCGATACCGCTTTGGCAACATCTTCGGGAAACCCCCATCGTTCGATTGGAAAAACGCCATCGGCAATCATTTGGTTATATTTTTCGATGACAGGTGCGGTCATCTCTGTCCGTATAATGCCCGGCCGGATTTCATATACACGGATACCGTGGGCTGCCAATCTGTCGGCAAACAGGGTGGTCATCATACTGATGGCTGATTTAGATATGCAGTATTCCGGACGGTTCACCGACGAGGTATATGCCGAGATGGAAGAAATATTGATGATGATCCCATCGTTCTGTCCGACCATCCGGCGGGCAACAGCCTGCGACATAAAAAACGTGCCTTTGATATTGACACCAAACACAAAATCAAGACTTTCTTCTGTCGTGTCGAGCATATCGGCGCGTACTTTAGGGGCTACCCCCGAATTGTTCACCAATACATCAATTTTTTTGTATACTTCGACGACTTTGTCTACGAAAGCATAACAATCCTCCACACGGGCAATGTCTCCACGATAATATAAGGTATCGGAACCTAAACCATTGAGTTGAACAATTTGTTCACGAACAGCAGATCCTTCTTTTATATCGAATATGGCAATGTTAAATCCGTCGGCTGCCAATTGTTTTGCGGTTCCAAATCCAATTCCGCCGGCTCCTCCTGTTATTATGGCTGTCTTTTTCATCTACTTACAAATTAAAATCGTAAATTGTTTCTGATACATTGTTTGTTGTTCAAAGTCTCAAGTAATTCGGATATTTTAATATTAACTCATTCACAACCGATTATTATCCGTTTCATGGTCACACATGGCTTGCAATCCTTGTCGTCATCATGGTGCGGCCGTTAGTGGCTTGTCGCCAGATGGGCAGGTAGATTTTACTGTCTTTGACTACGCAACCGGCTTGTCCGCCAAAGCGCATCAACTCGGTACATTTGGTACAGGTCGTACAGCATTTACTACGGATCATGGCTCCATGCAGTAGAATATCCTTGGCAAAATCGGGATAAGCGAAAGACTGCCTGCCGAAACCTGCCAAATCCATCCATCCCTGCTCAATACAGCCGGCTGCAATATGGGCGCCAAATTCACGAAACCAACTAAACCCGGTACCCACAAATGCCATTGCAGGAGTAGCTGATTTCATTTCCCTGATAATATTCAACATGCGCGATGCCGACTCAATGGGATGTTCAGGCGGTACATACGGCCCCACATCGGCTGCACGACCGATATGTGGATTATAATAAGGATTGCCTGTGCTGATATTGACCAAGCGAACACCTTTGTCCCATAACAACTGCATCAGCCGCCGGGGTTCATCTAATGCCGGCAAACCGTTTTCATCCGTACCCCAGCCATACGGATGGGGTATGGCGTCGTAAGCATTGATTCTGACTGTGATATCAATGTCGACCTGATCTTTTATTTTTTCAATAATGTTCAGAAGAAAACGGGTGCGATTTTCAAAACTACCGCCAAAGCGGCCTTCTCGTGTGTATGCCGAAAGCAATTCGGAAATCAAATAGCGATGGCAACCTTTGATATCTACGGCATCGAAGCCGATTTCCCTTGCCATACACGCCGTTTCGACATATTGGTTCTCTAATTGTTCCAGTTCTTCATCGGTGATAATGCGCCTTTTGGGATTCGAGAAAGGGTCGAGATACGGATTTTCAGCGACAGCCACAATTGCTGTTGCATCGGCGTGTGGTTTGCCGTATCGTCCGCCATGCGTTAATTGAAGGATGGTATAAGGACGTGTGTCTTTGTCGTAAGTATGCCCGGCAGCTTCCATCATCCGGTCGAACATTTTTTTTATCGCCGGCAACGTATCATGGCTCAAGCAAAGGTGACGGGAGTTGCATCGTCCTTCGTTATTCACAGCACAAGCCTCTACCCAAAGCAAACCGGCGCCACTTGCACCAAAGCGTTCGTAGCGTCTGAAAGTAAGTTCGCCGGGAGCGCCTCCGGCAGTCCCGTCGCAACCTTCCATCGGATGGATGGCTAAGCGGTTGGGTAATATTTTTCGATAGAGGGGCAAAGATGTATTCAAAATATCCAAATGATCCGAAACGGGCAATATGACATGTGCTCGAACGATATCTTCTTTCAATTCATCCAAATGCCGGTAAGAAAATTTTTGATGTTTCATCGTTGCTTATTTCTACAAAGACACTTTCTTTTTCGGTAAAAATGAAATAATGACAGTCCCGACCAGGGCGACACCGATCAACACGGCAAATGCCGGCATATAACTTCGACCAAATCCATCGTACATAGCTCCTACCATCATCGGGAATACCGATTCGGCGATTCCATCGGCAACAAGGATGATCCCCATCGTTCGTCCCAACGCTCTCACACCAAACAGGTCGCCTGCCATCAGGGGAATAATCATATAGTCGCCGCCTAAACCAATCCCGAACAGGATCGCAAAAAGATATATCCGTCCCGGGAAATCGGGAACCATTAATAAAGGTATAGCTGATGCCACCATCAAATAGATCAAGACCATGACATGTTTTCGGCTGAAAAGGTCGGCTAACCAGCCCATCAACACCCTCCCGGCAAGGCTAAACAATAGTACAAGCGAGATAATATGCGCCGCTGCCTCCTGTGTATATTCGAGGTCGCGCAGGTAGAGTTTCAGGTGTTGGTTTACTCCGCCTACAACGCCGATGGCGCACAAACTGCCGAAACACAACAGGTAGAAATTGCGATTTTTCAAGATACTCCCGATGGAAACAGCTGGAGCGGATGTTTCTTTTTTTTCTGCTTTCACAACCGGTTCTTTGATGAAAAAGGCCATAGGCAAGGCAATCAAAACAATAAGCGCTCCCAGCGCAACCAATGCGATCTGCCATCCGAAGCGCGACTCGAAACCATTAGACAGTAAAGGTACCAATGCCCCTCCTGTGCCGATACCCAAATAGGCAATGCCCATCGCTTTTCCCCTGTTCTTTTCGAACCACCGCGAAATAAGCACCTGACACGGCAACGGTCCGGCGAATACATATCCAAGTGCATTGAAAATATAAAACAGATAGAACAACTTCAGTGAACCTCCGGTGAGACTCAACCCCATCACAGCCATACCTGCCATCAATGCACCTGAAATCATAAGTTTACGGGGGCCGTAGCGATCAATCATCCATCCGGCAATAAACCCGAAGAGGGGTGCCACAACCAATTTCCCGAGGGCGTTTCCCGAAGTGATCGTGGTACGCGACCATCCGTAAGCGCTTTCCCAAAAGTCATAGAAGAACGGCAAGCCGTAAAGTGCGAGGCCTACAATGGCAAACAACGATAGAAATGCTGTTGCGATAATGTATTTTTGTGAGCTTCCACCGGAAGCGCTTTTCGATAAAGTGGTTTGATTTTTGTTCATAGATGGAATCCTTTTTATCAATCTTTTTTTTTCGTCTCAAAGATAGGCATTTTTTTTATATCAACTTAAAGACCGGATAAATCACAAAACAAAACGCTTGCGGTCAAATGCGTTTTGATATCTTAAAATCTCGAACGAACCGGAATAAGCCGCACTTGACTGTTCAAACCCGAAGGCATGGCTTGCCAATTCGCATAATTTGCGCTTCGGTAGTTGAGATTCACAATATTGATGTCTTTAAATGTTTTCCAATTTACGCCCCGCCGGTCGTAGTCGGCAATCCTGTTTGCAGGCAGGTTGGTTACTTCGATTTCGATCCGGTTGCTCCCCGTTTTCAAATATTTACCTACCTTCAGCCTGTACGGAACCGACCAGCATACGCCGGCCTCCTGTCCATTGATGCGGATGCGTGCGCTTTCGCGAACATCCCCCAAGTCGAGAATCCAATCATCCGCTTGCATATCCGGACGTGTTATTTCAGTAGAGTAGAGCGCCGTACCCATATTGCGGCTTGCATCCGGGTGGTTGAGGTTTGTCCAACTTTCAGGTTGCCTGAGTGTGAAAATTTCGTTGATGGCAGGCTCGCTTTCGATAAAACGCAGTGTCCAATCCCGGTTTAAAGTAATAGCAGGAGATAATTCGACCGGATAAAACCAGGGTTTTCCGGTCGTTTCGCTGTCGTAGGTACGTACAATAAC
>JAIRJR010000310.1 GCA_031260575.1 Tannerella sp. | reverse complement strand
AATCGCATGTGGATTGTAATGCCTTTCTGGGCGGGATATTGAAAAATACGGGAAGCAACTTGATGTTGTCGCAAACGAGTGATCTGACTGGGGCCGAAGCCGATGAATACGACCGTTCGTTCCATCAATTGACCCCTTATATGGCGGTCATCACAGCGGCCGATCCTGATCATCTGGATATTTATGGTAATCCCGGCGCCTATCGTGAGGGTTTTGAGAAATTCACTTCCCTGATCCGTCCGATGGGTGTATTAATCATGAAACATGGGATAGATATCACTCCGCAATTGCAAGAAGGAGTCAAGTTATATACCTACGCTGCTAACTGCGATCAAGCCGATTTCCATGCCTTAAATATCCGTACCGGCAACGGAAAACTCTTCTTCGATTTTGCAGGGCCTTCTGTTTTCATTTCTGATATCGAATTGGGAGTGCCCGTCAGAACCAATATCGAAAATGCTGTTGCAGCTATTTCATTGGCTTGGTTGAATGGAGTCGCTCCCGATGAAATCCGTAACGCAATGAAAACGTTTGCCGGCGCGGAACGCCGTTTTGATTTTCGTGTTAAAAAAGACAACATCGTGTATATCGACGACTATGCCCATCATCCCGAAGAACTGTCGAGTTGCATCCGTTCCGTCAAAGAATTGTATGCCGGACGGAAGGTGACCGGTATTTTTCAACCCCATCCCTATACCCGGACACGCGATTTTATGGACGGATTTGCCCAATCCCTTTCATTACTCGACCAATTGATTTTATTGGATATATACCCGGCACGCGAGGAACTGATTCCGGGGATCACTTCGCAGGTCATTTTCGACAAAGTGACCATTTCGGACAAAATACTTTGCACGAAAGCGCAATTACCGGAGATCATTGCCGCCGGCCGTTTTGAAATCGTGTTAACACTGGGCGCCGGCGATATTGACAGGTTGGTTGAACCGGTACGGATCATTTTGGAACATAAAACCTGAAGCGATGAAAAAAGTATTAACCATCGTCATTGCGACCCTGTTAACGGCTTATCTGGTTTTTAGCATCATCGTTTTACATGGTAAAATTGACGGAAGGGCGTGTCGGGATTTGATTATCGTAATCAAAGACAGCACAGACAGGCAGTTTTTGACCTCCGCCAATATCGTTACTTTGCTCAAAAACGCACAATTATACCCCGTAGCCCAACCACTCAGTCGAATCAATACGCACGAAATAGAAGATAAAATTGCCGAGAGTGAATTGGTTTCGAATGTGACTGCCTATCAAACGCCTTCCGGCAGCATCAAAATTGAAATTTCACAAAAAATGCCCATCTTACGCGTTTTTAGCACACGCGAAAGTTATTATGTAGATGAGTCGGGAAATACGATGCCGGCAAGCTATCTCTTTGCATCTTATTTACCGGTGGCGAATGGAAATATAGAAAAATCGTTTGCAACGGTAGAATTATATAAATTTGCATTATTTTTGCGCAAAAATGTATTTTGGAATAATCAGATTGAGCAAATCTATGTCGATGCGAATCAAGAAGTTGAGTTGGTTCCCCGCATTGGCAATCATCGGATTATATTGGGGAGCTTTGACGATTTTGAAGAGAAGATGAACAATTTGAGGCTTTTTTACGAACAAGCAATCCCAAAAACAGGTTGGGAAAAGTATGAAATAATAAATTTAAAATATAAAAATCAGATTGTCTGTACAAAAAAATAACAGGTATGGCGAACACAAATTACATCGTAGCAATTGATCTGGGAACATCCCACCTGGTCGGTATGGTTGGGAAGAAAAACGAAGAAGGTAAACTATCCATACTGGCGGAAGAAATCGAGGGTTCAGCATCCTGTATACGGCGGGGCTGTATCTTCAATGTGAATGATACAGCCCATAGGATCAATCGCTTGATACAAAAGTTGCAAAACAGGATTAGCGGTAAATTGCCTAATTTTACAATCAATAAGGTATACATCGGGATTGGGGGGCAGTCGCTTCACTCCATCGATCATTTCGAGGTGAAAACCATCAGTACAAATATTGCCGTATCGGAACAGGATATCAAAGAACTCGACGAACAATGCCGGAGTTATAAACCTGAAGGAATGGATGTGCTGGACATCTCATCTCCAACGTATTATGACAATGGAAAAATAGTAGATCATCCGGTTGGCGTTTTCTGTAAACGACTGGAAGCGCGCTACAAACTCATTGTCGGACAACCTTCTATCCGTATTTACCTGACAAGTTGTTTCGAACTAATTGCCGACATTCAATTAGCGGGAATCATTGTGTCGCCCCTCTCATTAGCAGATTCGATGCTTAGCAGCGATGAGAAAGAATTGGGATGTACATGCATTGATTTCGGCGCCGGCACCACCTCTGTTGTTGTTTTTAAGCGAAATAAACTTGTTCATTTATGCGTCATTCCGTTGGGTGGAGATTTAATCACCAAAGACCTGACCCGTTTTTTTCCTTTTGTCGAATCGGAGGCTGAACGGATCAAAATCACGTATGGAAGCGCAATCATGAATTATGATAAAGCCAATCCCGGTTTGACTGATGTAAAAGATGGCATTGGACAACGCGATGTCAATACGGTTGTAGAGGCGCGAATTTTGGAAATTGTCGAAAACGTCAATGCTCAAATCAAATCTACCGGAGTGACCGACCAAATGGGTGCAGGCGTTGTTTTGGCCGGAGGCGCAGCTGAGTTAAAGAATCTAAGGGAATTGCTTCAGGAAAGGTTAAAGCAGGAAGTCAATTTTTCGACCATTCGGAGCGAATGGATGGAAAACGATGACGACAGGATGGGCAATCCTTTGTATATGACAGCGATCAGCCTGTTAATCAGCGGAACGGATCGTTGTGTCTCTCAAGCACAAAGTTCAACATCCGACAAGAAGCCCCCAACTAAAAAAGGCAATATCTTTGGAAAAATATTTGATGAAATACTCAATCAAAGTTAACAATTAAAAATATGGAAGACGATATAAAAAGAAAATTTGGTTTGCCTCTTAATATTAAGACAATCATCAAAGTGATTGGTGTCGGCGGCGGTGGCGGAAATGCGGTAAATCACATGTACCGGCAAGGAATCCACGATGTGTCATTTGCATTGTGTAATACCGATATGCAAGTATTGAATGAGTCCGAAGTGCCTGAGAAACTATGCCTGGGCATCAAAACCACCAAAGGAGGAGGCGCCGGTAACATACCCGGAG
>JAIRJR010000288.1 GCA_031260575.1 Tannerella sp. | reverse complement strand
CGTCATACTGCTCAGTATCTTACTTTAGTTCCAGGTGCGCAGGTTATTCGAAACCCGGAAGCTTTTGAGAGTTACTTTGTCCGTTTTTGTCCATTGTGTGATCCTGCCTTGATAGTAGTTGATGGAATCCCAGTTGATACTATGGATGACATTCCACCTGAAGTGGTAGAAAGTATTGATGTATTAAAATTTGCCCGCGCTGCAGCATTTGGTATGCGTGGAAGTGATGGGGTAATCAGCATCACCACCAGAGGAGGAGAAATCAATGATGAAATCGAAAAATTAAACCAAACTGTATACACTCCCTTAGGCTATCAAAAGCCGGTAGAATTTTATTCGCCCAAGTACGAAACATTGGAAGCGAAGCACCAAACCGTCCCCGATTACCGAACTACCATCTTTTGGAAACCGGACGTAGTGATTTCCGATGATGATGAAGAGGCTACCTTTGAATTCTATACCTCTGATTTTCCGACCACATATTCCGTAGTTATCGAAGGTTTAAGAACTGACGGCCGGATTGTACGGCAGATAGAAAAAATACGAGTTGAATAAAAACATCTTTCCATTTCTTCCCTCTTATTGTAATAAAGTCAATAAAAATCATTACTTTTGCACTTTAATAGTATTGAAATGAACTATAATACAACAAAAAAACGATTGATTTTACCTGAATATGGGCGAAATATTCAGAATATGGTGGATCATTGCCTGACGATTGAAGACCGGACTCAACGCAACAAATGCGCCAATGCAATTATCGGAATTATGGGAAATTTATTTCCGCATCTGCGGGATGTCAATGATTTCAAACATATTCTGTGGGATCATTTGGCAATCATGGGCGATTTTAAATTAGACGTCGATTATCCGTATGAAATTGTAGAGAAAGAAAACCTGTATAAACGTCCTCCCCGTGTGGAATATGGCCTTTCGAAAATTGCGTACCGCCATTATGGAAAGTTGCTGGAGCGGATGATTCAAAAGGCTAACGAACTGGAAGAAGGCCCCGAAAAGGATGCTTTAGTAAAGATGTTGGCTAACTATATGAAGCGAATGTATGTAACATGGAATAAAGATTCGGTGGACGACAGGAAGATTTTTAAAGATTTGGATGAATTGTCTGATGGAAAAATCGTACTGAGTGAAGAATCTTATAAACTAATAGACAATAGGGAAATTATCCCCCGTACTACTCCCAACCAAAAGAAATCGTTTGTACGCAAAGGCCGATGAGTTCGTTCGTCATAGAAGGAAGGCATAAATTATCCGGTGAGATTTATCCGCAAGGAGCAAAAAATGAAGCATTGGAAGTCATTTGCGCCGTATTGCTTACCGATAAACGGGTGATTATACATAATATTCCGGATATTCTGGACGTTAACAACTTGATTCAACTCTTACGTGATATGCAGGTGAAGGTTGAACGCTTGCCGGACACCGGGTCGTACACCTTTCAGGCTGACGCGATTGATTTAGCTTACCTGAGTTCGGGCGAATTTATAGAACGAATGGCTTCACTCCGTGGGTCTGTGATGTTGATAGGCCCTTTATTAGCCCGTTTTGGCAGAGCGATATTACCGCAGATTGGGGGTGATAAAATAGGGCGTCGCCGATTGGATACACATATTTCGGGGATACAGAAATTAGGAGGATGTTTTATGTATGATGCACAACGTCAGTTATTTCATATCGAAGCAAACCGGTTGCGGGGCGCTTATATGCTCTTGGACGAAGCATCGGTCACAGGGACAGCCAATATCCTGATGGCTGCCGTTATGGCAGAAGGGACAACGACGATTTATAATGCGGCCTGCGAACCTTATATTCAACAGCTTTCATCCATGTTGAATCGAATGGGCGCTCGTATTTCGGGGATTGGTTCGAATTTACTTACAATCGAAGGAGTATCGTCGTTGCATGGCACTGAACATACAATTTTGCCGGATATGATTGAGGTTGGAAGTTTTATTGGTATGGCGGCCATGACAGGCTCGGATATTGTCATAAAAAATACAGGCTTTGACAAGTTGGGAATTATTCCGGATTCGTTCCGCAGAATTGGTATACATGTTGAACAGCAGGGAGATGATATTCATATACCCGCTCATGATTCGTATGAAATTGAGACGTTTATGGATGGTTCAATCATGACGGTTGCAGATGCTCCGTGGCCAGGATTAACGCCTGATTTGCTGAGTGTTTTCTTAGTTGTTGCAACACAGGCAATAGGCAGCGTGTTGATTCATCAAAAGATGTTTGAGAGCCGATTGTTTTTTGTTGACAAACTGATTGATATGGGTGCGCAGATTATTTTGTGCGACCCGCATCGCGCTACCGTAATCGGGCTGGGCAATCGCATGAAATTACGTGGAGCACGGATGGTGTCGCCTGATATCCGTGCCGGCATTGCTTTATTGATTGCTGCAATGAGTGCGGAAGGAACAAGCCGGATTGATAATATTGAACAGATCGACCGGGGTTATCAATGTATAGATAAGCGATTGAACGCCTTGGGGGCGCACATTGAAAGGTTGTAGACAGGCGGACAAATGTACTGCACAGGCATTTCCGGCTCATTTTTACCTGATTCGACTTGACAGTAAAGAAAAATTGCTTTATGAAATTTGGTAACAAGTAAAGAATCGTGTAATTTTGCAGTTGTAAATTAGAAGAATAGTTTAAAATAAACAGGTATGGCAACACCAATTAAACCTACGCCAATTCTTACAGGCGCTGATTCGCGTCGATTTGCAAAGGCAATGGAAAACGTAAAGAAAATTCCGCCCAAAGAACGAGCGGAACAGCGCAAAGCGTATGAATGGTTTAAGCGAGCAGCAAAATTTCCTTTATGAGTTCTATATTGTATAGAATTGAGATTGTTCGATTAGAAGAAGATACACCAATATCC
>JAIRJR010000267.1 GCA_031260575.1 Tannerella sp. | reverse complement strand
TGGAATTGTTAAACCAAAAGCGAATCTGTTTCATTGCTGTCTTGTGTTATCAATACAATTGTTCATGGTTCATTAACAATTGTGTTATCTGATTTCCTTTGGTTGCGATGCGTTTACAAACAAGATATCGCCTGTTGAATTGAACTCGGTAAAGAACGAAACATTGTGTTTGATGAAATCTTCGTGGAAACCGATGATCAAAAGAGCCGCCTTCGAAGAGCGTTCTTCTACCACATCACTGAAAGTTTGATGCGCTTCCATCATCACAAATTCGATGTTCGCAAGCGTAATGGGTAACCGTCCGGCAGCTATCCGCTCTTTCAGACTTGTTTCCATTTGCAAAAAGTCTTCTTTCATACTCGCTAAAAATATTTTGACATGACTCCTCTTCCAGTCCGGATGCGACATGATGATATAACTTAATAATATCATGAAATTGGCATTAATCGTATCATATTCACGTATCCAAACATGTATTCCGTTCTTGGGTTTATTATTATATACGGAAATTGCAAAAATACCGATATCGAAATTTCCGGCACGCACCAAATTGACGTTTTCAAGAATGGGAGATAATTCATTGAGATTACGTTTGTCGAATTCAAAAATCACCAAATTGTTCTCCATTCCCGAAATCGAAGGAGTCTGGATGACCTGTGCAATCGCTGAAGTATACGACGGGGAAATCATTGTATCGATATAAAGTGTGCTTGCTCGATCTTTCGTGCTATTAATCAATTGTTTAAGAATAATTTTCGATTCTTTGTGTGTTTGTTTGCTGAAATAACCTTCTATCAGATGAAAATAGGTGCCAAAACCATGTTTATAGCTTAACCACTTCATCAGTTCAAGTATTTTTTCTCTTTCGAATGAATGGGATGATACACAAATCGTCGCAGGCCGCCATTCTTCTTTGTCCATACCGGATTGTTGTTTTTGCATATACACCTGCAACCGTCTGTTCAATTGAAACAACGCCCCTTTGAAGATGTTGACAAGCCCTTTGCTATCTTTATGAGTATGTTCTAAAATAATGTAAATTAAAATAATAACAATATAGGAAACAAATGTATACATCGGACTAATCATAAACATCACCCATACGGAAAGCAAAAAACCGGCTAATGACAAAAACCATTTTGACCGGAAACGTGGGCGGTACGACGGGGGCGAACCGAAATGATTCAAAAATGAATTAAGGCACAGACTCCCGTAAGTGATCAGAAAGAACATGGATATGATACCTGCCACCGAATCCACATCACCCAATAGAATAAAAACTATGGCAATTATATAAACAACGAAGGAGGCATTGCGTGGTTCGTTCGTATTTCCATATCCTTTCGACAGAAAACGATTCAATCGCTTGAAAGGAAACATTTTATCGTTCGATATGGCTTGCAATGTACGGGGAGCGACAAGCATGCAACCTAAGGCAGACGACAACGTACAAGCAGCTAATCCGATCGGAATAACCACGTAACCGAACAATGCTATCTTAGACATAATCAACTGATCGCTAATCAATTCGGCTTGGGGAGCAGATACGGCTAATTTCCATACCACAAAAAAGTAAACGACAAGGCCTGTGATTGTTCCAAGTATGGTTCCAATCGGAATCGCTCTTCCCGGATTGCGTAAGTCGCCGCTTAACCCGACCCCGGCTGTGACACCTGTAAATGCCGGAAAACAAATCGCAAAGACGATAAAAAACCGTTCTTTTTCAAAAAAACCAAAATTATTGATAATGACATCAGCTGTTTCAGGGGTGATTTCTATGGGTTTTCCGGCAAAAAATAATGCGAGTGATACGAACAGAATGGCATTAACGATATACAATAGTTTTATCCCCAGACCTGAGCCTTTTTTCAACAGAACAAAGGCAAGTAACACCATGATCGGGATGCTGAAAACTTGTTTGGGTAAGACATTTCCGGTTAGATTCTGATACAATTCATAAAGGAAATGAAGCGATTCAGCAGATGCAATCACATAAAAAGCAATACTGATTGTCTGCGAAAGAAAAAGCGTGATCCCGATTGTTGAACCGATTTTCAGTCCAAACGATCGGGATATAATAAAATATTCGCCACCGCCTTCGACGCGTGTGTTTGTGGCAAGTTCGGAAAGCGCCAATGCTGTTGGTATTGTAATCGCATGACCCAATAATATGATTACGACAACGCCCCAGATACCGAGTATCCCGGTAGCAAATCCGAAACGCAAGAACAATATTGCGCCTAAAATGGAAGAAATGGACGTCATATAAACCGTAGCAGCGCCAAATCCTTTCTTTGAGACTGAACTGTTTTTCATATTTTTTTTTAAAATAAGTTTGAGGGAACAAAGATAAAAAAAATAGCAATAGATTAATATTGATTGTTTAGAAAATTTGAATAAATTGAATAAATATGCATTTATGCGAAACGAAATGAGATTTACATTTGTATGCGCGTCAATTTCCAAAAGAAATAAGATACAATTTGTATACACAGGTGTGGTGATTATTGTATACAGACAATCCCGATACGTATATACTCGTAAACACCAAAGACGCGAAGCAAAAAGTACAAATAAGTACTATATCATACTGTAAACCAATTATTTATATCTATTATTTAAAGTAATGCATTAAACTCGTTCCCGTAATAGTTCAATTTGCGATTTAATCAAGCTATATACTGACTTTATACATTCTATTATATACTACCAACTAAATACTTATCGATTATATTTAAAGTATTTGTTTAATAGCGAAACCTCACGAAGGTTTACTATTGTTTATTGATGCTGCATTTACAAATATTGCGTAAACAAATGTATATCTTCAGAAATCTTTAAAAACATTTTGTTATTAACTA
>JAIRJR010000263.1 GCA_031260575.1 Tannerella sp. | reverse complement strand
TCTCCGCGGTTCTCTGTGTCTTCTCTGTGATTCTCTGTGAAATAAAAAAATGACACAGAGTTACACAGAGAAAGCACAGAGTTACACAGAGGGTTTGATTCATTAAATTAGTGACATTGAAACGAAGGGTAATGGATTTTCCAAAAAATCAATTGGTCACCATTCCGGTATTCCCACTTACCGAAACATGGTAACTTCTTAAACCGAACTTTTTACCTTCGATGGCAATGCCTGTGCCGTCTAAAATCTGGTATTTCGTACCGCATTGTGCGCAAATGGCATGACTGCCTCCGTCAATGATTTCGACAAGGGTATTTCGATTGGGGGTTTGTTCGTTGGGGCAAGCCAAGTCAAAGGCAGCCCATGTATCGAATGGCGTATGGACGACAACCAATCCTCCCAGACCGATTCGTTCGTTCAATTGCGGATTAAAGTCGATGCCGGGTTTTGACAAAGAATAGATTTGATAACTCGGTATCCCGCGAAGCGCTTTCTCTCTGAAAAGTAAATTTAATCCCAGGTTGACCGGGCCATAAACCGGGTTTACGGGGATTTTTTCGCAACCCATCAACGTCAAAATCAAAAAGATAAGATAGTATCGTTTCATATAACCCCTTTATATTCCCAAAAGATTCTTTTCCGCCCGATTCGCTTTTTCAAATGCAAAGTTGTCCATGATTTGCTTCTTGTAGCGCAAAATTTCGTCGTTGCAAAGATTGCCGATGCTTCCTTCATGCGTATGGCTGACAGTTTGTTCCGTGTCGAAGACGCCTGCTTCGATTTCAGATCCAACCTGTTGGTACGCATCACGAAAAGGAACGCCCGACAGCACCCGGCGATTTACTTCTTCAACGCTGAAAAGCAATGAATATTTTGTTTCTTCTAAAATTTTCGTATTGACTTCGAGAGCCTGCACCATCAAGGAAATCATACTGATACAATCCTGTAATTCTTCGAAAGCAGGCAGAAAAATTTCTTTTATAATTTGCTTATCACGGAAATAACCGGAAGGGAGGTTGTTGGTAATCAATTTGATTTGTTGGGGTAATCCTTGGATTTTGTTGCACTTGCCGCGAGTCAGTTCGAAAACATCGGGGTTTCGTTTGTGGGGCATGATGCTGGAACCGGTCACATATTCGTCGGGCAACTTGATAAATCCAAAATTTTGACTGTTAAACAGGCAGGCATCCATTGCCAACCCGGATAGTGTCGCAGCAACTCCTGCCAATGCAACAGCCACGGTATGCTCCATCTTGCCCCGTCCCATTTGTGCATAAACAACATTGTAGTTCAGTCCGTCAAAACCCAGCAAACGGGTAGTGAGCGTCCTGTTCAGTGGAAACGATGAACCATAACCTGCTGCCGAGCCTAACGGGTTGCGGTTACAAATCTTATAAGCAGCGTGCATAAGATGGAGATCATCCGCCAGGCTTTCGGCATATGCGCCAAACCATAGTCCGAACGACGATGGCATAGCGATTTGCAGATGGGTGTAGCCGGGCAATAATACTTCCTTATAACGGTTGCTTTGAGCAATCAATACATCGATCAGTTCCGAAACCCGACCGGTCAATTCCTGTATACGGGATCTCGTAAAAAGTTTAAGATCAAGTAGAATCTGGTCGTTTCGCGAACGACCGCTATGGATTTTTTTACCGGTATCGCCCAATGTCCGGGTAAGCATCAATTCCACCTGCGAATGAACATCTTCTACACCTTCTTCAATCGCAAAAGAATGATTGTCGGCAAGTATATAAATGTCTTTCAGGGCAATCAGGAGCGTATGCAGTTCTTCTTTGGTAAGCAGTCCGATCGACTCAAGCATCGTGATATGCGCCATCGAACCCAAAATATCGTATTTTGCCAAATACATATCCATCTCACGGTCTTTGCCGATTGTGAATTGTTCGACAGACTTGTCGGTCTGTACATTTTTATTCCAAAGCTTATTATTCATTGTTCTCGCAACTTCCTTGATGGCAAAATAATTACGCATAGGGCAGCATCGCCAATGCATCCGCAAGTTTGTCCAAACCCTCCTGAACCGGTTTGGAAACCATTGTCTTCAGCAACGGATTCATATCAGCATGAATCGTCAATTTCATTTTCGTGACATTTTCTTCGGTTGGTTTCAATTGAATCCAAAGAAAAAGCGCAACCGGTGAATTGGTGGTGCCGAATTTAATTGTTTTGTGGGGTTCGCGGTCGACAATCTGAAATTCAACCTTACCGACCGGACTGATTTCGAGACTGCAACTATTTCGATCAAACGACAATTCTTTGATATGTTCCTTAGGAATCCTGTCTTTGACGCGTTCCAAATTGGATAAATCCGACAGCATCGAAAAGACACATTCGTTGCTGAAAGGGATTGTTTTGATGTCGCTAATGTATTCTGTCATGATATCAAACGATTACGCAAGCGGATCCCAATTGGCAGGGTCTTTTCGCCATTCCTGTAAGACTTCGATTTCCGATTCATCGATATAGTTTGTTTTCAAAGCCACTTCAATCACTGCATTATAATTCGATAAAGTGGTCAAGGGAACATTGGCTTTTTGAAATGCTTGTTCGGCAATCGGAAAACCATGCGAAAATACAGCAACCATACCGATAACCTCACAACCGAAGTTGCGAATGGCTTCGACAGCTTTCAGGCTACTTCCACCGGTCGAAATCAGGTCTTCAATGACCACCACCTTACACCCCGGTTTGAGTTCGCCTTCGATCAGGTTTTCCAATCCGTGATCTTTCGGCGCGGATCGTACATATACAAATGGAAGGCATAACATATCCGCTACCAAAGCGCCCTGGGCAATGGCAGCAGTCGCAACGCCGGCAATTGCATTGGCCTCTTCATACTGTTTACTGATGACATGCGCTAATTCCAATTTGATAAAATTACGTATCGATGGATATGAAAGCGTTTTTCGATTATCGCAGTAAATAGGTGATTTCCAGCCTGAAGCCCAAGTAAAGGGGTTTGCAGGTTGTAACTTCACCGCTTTGATCTTCAATAATTTTTCAGCTACTAATTGTTCTATTTTTTTCATCATTTTTTGGAGAATAATTATCCTGTTTCTTCTTACGGGCAACAAAAATAGCGAAAATGAATGAGATTTCAGGTTTGTCATGAGAATTATTTTGCAACTTTGCAACTATAAATGTTTGAATCTTTACCCGTCAAAGGTTAAACGAGTAATGAAGAAATACCGGTTCTGATCATTGACAAAGAGATTTTTTATTAATTTTGCAAAATCAACAATGCGTATTGATCTAAAATAAGAAGGAGAATAAATATAATGGTTAATTGGAAAAAAATATTTGATTTTGTATTGCCGACAAAGATTATTTTCGGATGCGGCTGTACCGCACAAGTAGCAAACGAACTCATGGCCATTGGCGGGAGAAGACCATTGATAATTACGGATAAAGGGATTGTACAAACCGGGATTCTGAATCAAGTCACCCAACCGCTTGCGACAATGGGGATTGATTTTATGGTTTTTGATAATGTGGAACCCAATCCCAAGGACAAAAATGTGGAAGCAGGTGCGAGGATGGCAAAAGATTTTAAAGCAGACAGTCTGATAGCCGTTGGAGGCGGCAGCCCGATCGATTGTGCCAAGTCCATCGGAGTCCTTTTGGCGCATGGAGCGGAAAAAATCAAACCCTTTGAAGGGAAAACGGCTGCTACAATGCCTCAACCTCCTTTTATAACCATTCCGACAACTGCCGGGAGTGGCAGCGAGATCACCTTTTCGTCGGTTATTACCGACACGCAAAACGGATACAAGATGACCGTGAAAAGTCCTTTTACTGCGGCCAACACCGCTATCTGCGATCCCGAACTTACATTGTCGATGCCATCATTATTGACCGCAGCAACGGGCATCGATGCGCTGACCCATGCGATTGAAGGTTTTACAGCCACTTGTAGCGAACCTTTAGCCGATGCGACAGCTCTTTATGCCATTGAAATCATCTCGACAAACTTAGTACAGGCTTTCCATCATCCCGATGATCTGAATGCGCGTAGCGCGATGCTGATGGGGAGCGTACTGGCGGGCATCGCTTTCAGCCATGCCGATGTGGCATCGGTACACTGTGTGGCTGAGTCGCTTGGAAGTGTGTACGACTTACCGCATGGGGTATGCAATGCGATTTTCTTACCCTATGTAATGGAATACAACCTGGATTATTGCCGCGATCGCTATGCCCGTGTAGCCCGTGCGATGGGTTTTAACTTCGATTCGGTCGAGACCGGCGCAAGGCTCGCGGTAGACCATATTAAGCAACTAACTGATGATGTCCGGTTGCCGGCATTCTCGTCACTTCCGGTTGATCCCATTAAGTTTGGCTTGATCGCCGAAATGTCTTATAAAAACGGCTCAAATGCCTCAAACCCCCGCCCGATGACCCAAGCGGATTATATG
>JAIRJR010000262.1 GCA_031260575.1 Tannerella sp. | reverse complement strand
TGGTTTATACAATCTCACATTCAATTACGAAACATTCAACCATTTACAAAAATCGCCGTGTACGAAAGTACGCACGGTGGTGTGAGAGGGCGGGGGAGTAATCCCCCTACCTACTCGATGTTAGCAGCAACAAGAGCGCAAGACAACTTACAGCCAGTGCAAACGCATCTAATTTTTGCTGTACAAAGGCTCTCGAAGAGAGCATACCTAACTAAGCAGTATCCTCAGGATACTGTAACAGAAGCAGCTACTCCCGCAACCCTTGCCTGCATCGCAGGCAAACCTAATTCCACAGATATACTTTTCGATTCTGTCTTTTACTTTGGGAACAATGAACGATTGTCTATTCTTGTTTGTAGGCCTGCGATGCAGGCAGGTTACGGTAGGTGTCTATTCCTTTTACAGTATCCTGAGGATACTGCTTAGTTAGGTACGCTCTCTCCGAGAGCCTTTGTACAGCAAAAATTAGATGCGTTTGTTCTGTTGAAATACGCAACTTATTTGGAAATCTCTATAATTTCAACTAATTTTGTACGATTTTTTAAAGCATGTATAGATGAAAAAGTTTTTATTATTCGCTTCAATTGCAGCCATTTTTGCATCCTGTTCTTCCAAGTCGAAGTTTGAGTTAGACGTAAATATCCGGAACAATAATTCGATTATGAACAAAGAAATATTCGTTGTTCAACGGATTGATGGTGCAATCGTTAGTACGGATTCAGCTAAAATTAAAAAAGAACAGTTTTCGTTGAATCTTCCTTACAAAGGTGCGGCTTTGATGACTGTTTCCATACCAGAATCCGATGTGAATGAAATCATGATGGCATCTGAAGAAGGAAAAATTCAATTAAATATCGACGGAGTTAAACCACGTATCGGAGGTTCGCCGGTAAATGACCGTTTGCAGGCTTTTTTACAGCAAAGCGATTCCGTTTCTTTATTGTTTCAGAAATTAGACAATGATTATAATTCACAAAATAAAACGGGCACACTAACTACTCAATTAACAGATGATTACCGGCAAAAGAAATCCCAATTGCTGAAAGAAAATACAGACCGGATTATTGCTTTTATCAAAGAAAATATAGACAATCCGATTGGCGAATATTATTTCATGACCAATTATATCCTGTTCCCTATGGATAGAAAGTTAGAAATGAACGGTTTTGCTACGCAAAAAATCAAAGATGCATTTGGAATAAAATAACCGGATGGTATAATTAATGAAGTAATGAAAAGTTTTGCAAGCGATAACAATTCGGGTGTACATCCGCGAATTATTCAAGCGATTATTGACGCCAATCAAGGTCATGCTTTGGGATACGGAGATGATAACTGGACGGAGGAAGCCGATGTGGTTTTTCGGAAAATTTTTGGCGAGGACGTCCAGCCCTACTATGTTTTCAATGGAACAGGTTCTAATGTGGTAGCGCTTCAGGCGTTGACACGTTCTTACGAAAGTATTATCTGTACGGCAACTGCTCATATTTACAGCGACGAATGCAATGCGCCGGGAAAAGCGACAGCAGCCGTATTGAAAGCAGTAGCCACGCCGGACGGAAAATTAACTCCCGAATTAATAGCCAAAGAATTGCATGGATTGGGCATTCAGCACCATTCGCAACCGCGTGTGGTTTATATTTCGCAATCCACTGAAATGGGCACGGTTTATACAGTCGAAGAAGTGAAAGCGATTTGCGATTTTGCCCATACTCACGATATGTACGTCCACATGGATGGCTCGCGTCTGGCGAATGCATGCGCTCGTCTAAGTATTGGATTGCGCGAATTATCCCGCGATTGCGGAGTGGATATTTTAAGTCTCGGAGGAACTAAAAACGGGATGATGATTGGAGAAGCCGTTGTCGCTTTTCGTCAGGAATGGAACCAAAGTCTGATGTTTTACAGGAAACAATCGGCGCAACTGTATTCCAAAATGCGTTATTTATCATCTCAATATATTGCTTATTTTCAGGAAGATTTGTGGCTGAAAAACGCTACTCACGCCAATGCGATGGCGCAATATTTAGCCGGCAAAATCCAAAATTTACCCGGAGTGCGTTTCACTCAGAAAGTGGAAGCCAATTCGCTGTTTTTGATTTTACCAAAGAAAGCCGCCCAAAAATTAATGGAAAATTATTTTTTCTACTTCTGGGATGAAGACGCCGGCGAAGCTCGTCTGGTTTGCTCCTGGGATACTACGCAATCGGATGTAGATGATTTTGTTGAATGTCTAAAAAAAGTACTTTTATAATATTTAGGAATATGCTTACAGTAGAAAAAATCGGTGGAACTTCGATGTCGCAATTCGGCGATTGTTTGAATAATATTATTAAAAACAGTCGTACAGAAGAAAATATGTACAATCGTATTTTTGTTGTATCGGCTTACAATAATGTAACAAATTGGTTACTCGAACACAAAAAAACCGGAGAATCCGGCGTTTATGCCAAGTTTCTTCATAATGAAGAGTATGAAACCGCTCTGGATGAATTATGTAATAAATTGCTGGAAATCAATAAAACATTTGAATCCATTGGGTTGGATTTGGAAGAAGCATCTAAATTCCTAAAACACAGGATAAAACAGGCAAAAACATATCTTTCGTCCATGCACAAAGTCCTTGCTTCCGGTTACGTGGAAAAAAGCAATCTCTATCTGGCTGCCCGCGAAATTCTGGCGTCTTTGGGAGAAGCTCATTCGGCATGGAATACAGTGAATATATTGAATAACAATCATATCAATGCAACATTCATCGACCTTTGCGGATTCAACGATAATGAACCGTTGACGATCGATGAACGGATTCATAAAGCGTTTCAGGAAATCGATTTTTCCAAAACTTTATGTATAGCAACAGGTTACACCAAAGGAACAGAAGGAATTATGCGGGCTTTCGATCGTGGATATTCTGAAGTTACTTTCAGCAAAATTGCAGTTGATGTACATGCTGATGAAGCTGTTATCCACAAAGAGTTTCACTTGTCGAGCGCCGACCCGAATATCGTGGGCATCGAAAAGTCAATTCCGGTAGGAAGGACTAATTTTATTATTGCCGACCAGTTAGCTGATGTCGGCATGGAATACAGTGAATATATTGAATAACAATCATATCAATGCAACA
>JAIRJR010000243.1 GCA_031260575.1 Tannerella sp. | reverse complement strand
AGTCATATCAGTTTTGCAATTTCCTTTTTCAAACAGCGATAAAATGGGGGTTTTCTCAAATTGAGTCAGACTCAAAATCTGTAAAATCTGATGCAAAGTTTGTGTTAAACATGGATTTTCACGACGCGGGGACGCCTAATTAGGTATGCGAGTTAGCGTCAAATATTATTTTCTTGCCGCCAATCCAAGAGTAGGCTTCCTCCGACCCCGGCAAGCTTTCTCTTAAAATAGGCAGATGCCGTTTTCGATTCATTTTCACGGTGATGCTATCTTGATTGATTATGATATCTCCGGAATTTTTGATGAATTTCTCGTACAATGTAGAAGCCTTGTTGTGGGTGAAGCCCGGCAAATCTTGAGCAAGCACCCTGTATAGGTTATGCGCCAGTATTGACATGGTCAGGTCAAAGTCAACTTTCACAACGATTCCTGAACAATTCCGATTTAAGTGGAAGAAGTGTATCTGTTCGGAAATATCGCCTTCAATCAGCCATCTCCTCGAATAACGTCGAATCACATCCTCCGCCTTGAGCGTGAAATCGTTGGTCATGATAGTTGCCGGCTTAACTGAAGCGCCTTTTATGGAAATCTGTCTCAGCTCCTGGTTCCCGTATAATTTATTGGTTGTCGTGCTTTCGAAGTACGCGACTGTGCGCGACTTATTGTTGGCCTTTTCGATTTTCGCTTTTTTCCACATGGCATCAGGAGCTTGCGCAATCATTGAATTCAAGCTCTTGCACCTGCGCTGTATGGTTATGAACTTTATGCCTTGCCCGTTTATGCGCCCAAGGTTCTCAAGTGTTGTAAATTTGCTGTCAAAGACAAGATAACGCACCTTCTTGCCGGTTCCCTCGTAGTAAAAATCCATGAACTCGACAATAACATTGTTTTGATTGTCATGCTTTACGGTCGTGTCACCGTAACACAGGATACCGGAATCGGGGTCTTGCGCCAGGGCGGCCTGAATGGAAATCAACGCTTTCGAGCGCTTGCCTGACCAGTTGTTCTCAAATGGGTCTTCGTCGCCCCAATATGGAATCGCGGTAAAGTCGAGATTTGCCGTGTCGGACAGCAGTCCGCGATCAGCGAAAATGCGGTTCATCGATTTTAGAAAAGCAATATTATCTTTACGCTCTATCGCGGATGAGTAAGCACTGTACCACGAGGTCTTCGGCAAGACATTCAACCCCGCGAACATACCAAGTCCGCGATCCATGCACCACCCGTCATCCTGTCCGTACCGCGTCACATTGGACAGCTTTAGAGCAAGAAACGCCAGTATCGAGTTTAACCTTTCAATTTGCGCCGTTTCGGGATACGTGGAGTTTTCTATGGCTTTGTCGATTTCATATGCCTTTAAGACAGGCAGGAAACACAAAACACCAACGCCGTCCGACGAAAACCTTTCTTTCTTCAAAAATGGGTGCATCACAGAAACGGGAGCAGGCATAACATGTACATACCCGCTGCTTTCCATCAGTTCTTGCCGCTGTTCACCGCTGCGCTTTGGAAGCCGGGCAAATCCGTTCTCGTCGCTGATTCTGTAGATTGTGCCTTCTGATGCGTCGTATCCTTTAGCGTTGAGGATTATCTTGATGTCAGGAACACTGAGTTGCTTTTTGCGGTAATTGACTACCAATTCAACCAGATCGGGAGCCCGTTCCTGTTTTGGCCGCCCGAACTCCTGCTTTTGAAAAAAAAGCTCAGCTCCATTCTGTGTGCTGCGTTCAAGTTTGTTCTTGAAACTTTTTGCCATCGAATATACGGCATGTACGGAATAGCCGAACTGAGTAGCGACATCTTCCGCAGATTTGCTTTCATAATAAAAGCTCCGCAAAGCGAGGTACTGACGGTGAAGCGGCAGCACGGGGTCGGAAAAGAACCGGATGATGTCTGGATTTACAGGTTTTGTTTTCGCCACAACACACCTCGTAATTAGGCTTTTTATCGTCGTGGTAATCATACTCCTAATTTGTGATAATGCCATCATCATTTCGCAACTCTGCCGTTCTTCGGGCATATTTCACAATATTTGCTTGTATTTTGTCTGATTGCTGGCACTTGTGACCTGGGGTTTTCACGATATTATTGTTGCAATAATCGTAATTGCTACGATTGGCAGACTAATCATCCCTAACCAATCTTCGAGGCTTCCTGCAAAACCGTTGAAATCGCTTGGGATTTACGGCTTGAATTTTCGGGCAAGCTTGTCAAATTAGGCAACATTCCCGTCGTGAAAATCCATGCTTATTGTTCCCTTTGTCAAAAACCAATGTTACGGCGCACTCGCCCTTGCCAAGATGCCGATACCTGTTCTTGAGTTTGCCGATGATATCTGAAAACTGCTGTGCGTCATTCACGTTGCCTGGATATACTTCATGAAACAGTGGAATATTATGATCGGGGGAAACCATCAGGGATAAACCAACAATCTTCAAATCCGAGCGTTTTTGCTTACAGTGACCTCGTTTGGCAAGTTTAGAGGAATTGGCAGTATCCAGGTACGTAAAGAAGTTTGTGTTGTCAAATAGAAGACATTCACAATCAATGGAATACC
>JAIRJR010000143.1 GCA_031260575.1 Tannerella sp. | reverse complement strand
TGATAGAATATTGTGATTTATGTACGGATAGCGACAAATGTTTTGCCATATTTCCTGCCCCAATAATGACAACTTTCATGCGTGTCATGCTTGCAAAGGGTCAACAGGGGTCTTAAATTTGCTTGTATGAACTTTATCCCACTTTATACCCGTTTTGGGAACATGCGAACAATCCGGGTCTTTATATCCAAACCCGATAATGGATAAAACGCCAAACTGACCGGGGATACCTAAAAGATCGCGAACAAATTCTTCCGAATCCTGCCCTATCACTGTCCGGCGCCCCCTGACTTGACACCAGCAACTGCCAATCCCCAAGTCTTCCGCCTGTAACTGCATAAAAATTGAAGCGATAGAAGCATCTTCGATCCAAACATCACATGATGTCGTATTTCCCAATACTACCACTGCAGATGAACATCCGTCCAAAAATGTGGCGCCATTCTTTTTGCAGGAAGCCAATTGTCGTAGGGTATCCGCATCATTTACGACAACAAATTCCCATGAATAAGCGCTTTTGGAGGTCGGAGCCATTAATGCTGCCTTAAGAATTAGTTCCATTTCTTCTGCCGCAAGCGCTTTGTCTTGAAATTTTCGCGTACTTCGCCTGCCGGTTATCAACGATGTAAAACTATCCATGGGTCAATCGACTAAAATAATTTGCGTCTGAGCGTCTTTATACAATGGATTAATTTGATGGTCATGCTTGAGAATTAATTCTGTAAGTCCGGTATTGGACACACAGTTTAATTCGATAAGTTGTTGACATTTACTTGCATTTAATGATGGTTGCAGACGATTGGCGGCGCAATACAAGCGGGTTAATTTCGTGCAAGCGCTTATATCCAATTGGGTAATTGCAGCATTTGTACAGTATAGTATTTCAAGCGAATTGCATCCGGCAAGAATCAAAGATGCCAGTGCAGGCATATTTCTACAGTCTAATTCAACCAAAGAAGAACAACCGGTTAAATCCAATGCAGTAAGGTTGTTATCACTACAATACAATTCCCTCAACCGGGAATTGTTGCGCACATTGATTTCTTTGATGTCATTGCTTACACAATTGAGAACAGTCAAATTGGCGCTATTCGTCTTCAAAGAAGTCAATTGATTACCGGAGCAATTCAACTCTATCAGTCGGGTACATTCGTTAAGATTTAATTCAGTCAAGTCGTTTCCTCTGCAATCGATTGATAATAAATTCGTACATCCTTGAATATTTAATTCGGTCAACCGGCTATCGAAGCAGTTCAATGTAGAGAGAGCCTTGCATCCCGAAACATTCAAAGATGTCAGTTTCAAATATTCAAGTTTAAGATTCTCCAATGCAGTACATCCGCTCAGATTCAAAACCTCTAAAATTTGACCTCCTTCTCCCCATTCACGATAGGAAAATGTTTTCAACGATGTTCGGTTGGAGAGGTCGAGTGAATTTACGCGGATAGGTATAAACAATTCCACATTAATCAAAAACAAGTTCTTGCTTAAATCTATCAATTGCTGGTTTGTACCCTCAAGTCTTAAATTCTCTAAAAGCGGGTTTTTCGCTAAATCCATTCCGACAAATATGGAATTTTCACAATGCAGCGTTTTTAATAAGGGACAATGGCTTACATCCAAATTCTCCGTGGATTTGATATACAATTCTTCAAGATTCGGGCAATTACTTAAATCCAGGAAAAGGCCATCGGCATCAATCGACAATGATTTTAATTTTAAGCAGTTGGCAATATTTAATTGACCCAGTTTCCCATCGATACAATCCAACACCTCCAAAGCTGACGCACTTACATCCAAAATGGAAAGATTTGGTCCTCCGCAATATAATTCCGTCAAGTCAGTGTTGGTAATGTTCACAATCTTGGAGTTGCGATGGAAACTCACTGTATCGATCAAGTGACCCCTGATATCTAATTTTTTTATTCCGGTATTCAGAATGACAGAGTCTAATACACCCCCGCCCCTGCAACTTAATGTTTCTAATAACGGATTATTGGATACATCCACTTTCCTCAAACTCGTGCTGTCGCAAATCAATGTTCTAAGTTTTCTGTTTTCGTTTACATTGATTGATGTAATCCGGGTATTGGAACATATGATTTCTTCCAAATTAGGCAAATCCTCTATTCCATTCAATCTGTATATATTTCGATGCGAACAATCTATCCTTGTGATCAGGGAGGCTTCATGGTGGCTGATCTCGCCATCACCGTCCAGGTCAAAGGACTCTTTCAAATAAGATTTGAATGTACTATCCATTGTAGGAAGCACATCATCATCTTTTTTGCATGCGAGCAGGAGGACAAAGGACAATAATATACAAATGTATTTCTTCATATTCTGTGACTTCAGAATTAACTACTTGTTGAGTAAGCTTTTTTTGTTCAGGAAATCAATTACTTCATTGGTGATATCGTACACGTCGTCAGCTATAATGATAGGGCTTACAACATCTGATGAGGAATTGCTGAAAATCAGGTGGAATTTTTTAGTTTTGTTGAATTCTGTCATGTGGGCAATGATGGTATCCCGTAATTGCAGATTCAATTCCATACTGTAATCGTTCCATTCTCTGGTAAGTTTTTCTTCCAATTCAGCTAAAGTCTGTTGTTGTCTTTGTAAACGTTGTTGTTCCTGTTCGGCTCTTTGCTGTGTGGCAAAAGCCTGGTTTTGCAATCTGTATTGAAAAGATTCATAATCTGTTTGAAATTTACGCGCTTCCTGAGTCAAAATAGCACGCATGTCTTCTCCCTTTTTAGTGATCTGATCGCTCATTTCTCGCGCAAATGAATAATTCCACAAAAGCGAATCAACCTTAATATATGCAATAGGCATCACGGATGTGCTTTCTCCCGAAAAGGAAACCGTTGTTTTGGAAGGAAGGGCTGCATGCTTATTTCCCGTAAAGTGCAAAATAAATAATACGATTACAGCAATTCCCAATACACCATTAATCACATAGCTAACATTTTTCATACAAATCATTTTTTCGTTAAGTTTTATTTACTTATTTTTGTGGGCACAAATATACAAGTTTATACGATTTAGATTATCATTTTTTCAAAAAAAAAAGCCTTTTTTAATGTTTATTACACTGTATATAGAAAAACCGACAATAAATAACATTTTTTAACGATTATAACTATGAAACGAATCTCAGAATTACAACCAAACAAGGTATGGAAATATTTCCATGAAATAACCCGCGTGCCTCGTCCTTCGAAAAAAGAGGAGAAAATAATCGGATTTCTCGAGGCATTTGCATCGGAGCACGGATTATTTTTGAAAAAGGATAGGGCGAATAATGTTTTCATTTCCAAACCTGCCACCCAAGGCTTTGAAAATCTACCTACAGTGATTCTACAGTCGCATTTGGATATGGTTTGTGAGAAAAACAATGACGTTGTACACGATTTCGAAAATGACCCGATAGAAACGATAGTTGATGGAGAATGGGTGCGGGCAAACGGAACGACACTTGGTGCGGACAACGGAATCGGCATTGCGGCACAATTAGCCATTCTGGCATCGGACGATATTGAACATGGAGCGATTGAATGTCTGTTTACTGTTGATGAGGAAACAGGATTGACCGGCGCAAATGCCTTGGCAGAAGGTTTTATGACCGGAAAAATATTGTTGAATCTCGACAGTGAGGATGAGGGTGAGTTGTTTATTGGCTGTGCAGGCGGTAAAGGTACGATCGCCACATTTACGTACGAGCCTGTTGCTGCGCCTGCCAACCTTCAATATTTTCACATCGGGATTACCGGTCTGAATGGCGGACATTCAGGATGCGACATTCATAAAGGATTGGGAAATGCAAACAAACTGTTGGCGCGTTTTCTGTTTTTATTGAAAAAGGATTGTCAATTTGCGCTTGCTGCCATTGGGGGGGGGAATTTACATAATGCGATTGCCCGCGAGGGATTTGCAGTCATTGGCGTTGAAGGAAAAGACAAAGAAAAAATTCGGATTTTACTGAATCTTTTTGCTGCCGATATTGAGTATGAATTGAAACATGTAGACCCGAAGGTACGGCTGACAATGGAAACGTTAGATGCGCCTGAAACATGTTTTTGCGACATTTTTGCCGAAAGACTGATACATTCTTTATTAGCCTGCCCGCATGGCGTAATTGGAATGAGTCATGCAATTGAAGATCTGGTTGAGACCTCTACCAATCTGGCTTCAATCAAAATGAAAGATAATCAAACGGTTATCGTCGGTACAAGCCAGCGTAGTTCCATCGAATCCGCCAAGAACGCCATTGCCGACCAGGTGGCAGCTGTATTTTTGTTGGCCGGCGCCGAAGTCAAACACAGCGAGGGATATCCGGGTTGGGCGCCTAATCCCGATTCAAAAATCCTGAAAGCAGCACAGGAAACCTACCGGAAATTATTTAACAAGGAACCGAAAGTCAAAGCGATACATGCCGGTTTGGAATGTGGTTTGTTTCTCGAAAAATACCCCTATCTGGATATGATTTCTTTCGGACCGACTTTGCGCGAAGTTCATTCGCCCAACGAACGGCTTGAAATTGATACCGTTGATTTATGGTGGAGGCATCTGCTGGCGTTGCTAAAAAATCTGCCCGAATAAAATTTTATCCCGGTAAAAACGTTATTTGAGGATGATGGGTAGGTAGTTCGCTTATGAAACAAGTTTTATTCATATTATGCACCTTGTTATTCAGCATCCTTGCAGGATGTTCGGACATTGACAATCATTCATTAAACCCAAACCACCGGTTGAGTTTTTCAGTCGATACACTTTCTTTCGACACGGTTTTTACGACAATAGGCTCTGCGACAAAGCAATTTTTGGTGTACAATCCCAACAATGAGGCATTGAAAATCGAGTCGATTATGTTGGCAAGCGGCGGGAAAAGCGGATTTCGTTTCAATGTCGACGGGAGGAAAGGCGATTCGTTTCAGGGAATTGAAATATGGAAAAAAGACAGTCTGTATGTCTCGGTCGAAATTACTGTCAATCCAAATGGCATGCATCAACCTGTGGTGATTGAAGATTCAATTCTTTTTTTGACAAATGG
Source organism: Tannerella sp. (assembly GCA_031260575.1). GTDB lineage: Bacteria > Bacteroidota > Bacteroidia > Bacteroidales > Tannerellaceae > Tannerella. Next base: position 1,450 of record JAIRJR010000143.1, on the reverse strand, counting down.
AATCAGACAATACGTTTTACTTCAAGCCTACGGGCAAGACATCCATATCATGAAGGGAGGAGTTGTGATCACTCATGACACCACCTTCACAGCAGATTTGCCTTATTTAATCTACGACAGTTTAGTGATTGCCGGTGGGGTGACGGCAAATATCGCCCAAGGAGCGATATTTTATATGTATCACAATGCAAGTGTAATTATCTCCGGAACAGTTAAGGCAAAAGGGACGCACGAAAAACCCATCGTTTTCAGAGGCAACAGATTGGATTACATTCCAACCCATGAAATACAAATTCCTTATGATGTGATTCCCGGACAATGGGGGGGCATCTTTTTCAACGATTCAAGTTTCGATAATGAGTTTGATCATGTGATTGTGCGAAATGGTATGACCGGATTGACATTTCGCGAATCCGTTCCCGACCGTCTAAAAATAAGCATCAACAATTCGCAAATCACCAATATGGATTCGACACTTTTCGCGGCGAACAATTGCTATATAGAGTCGGCAAACAGCGAATTTAGCAACTCATCAGGCTCAACGGTCACATTAATGGGAGGGAAATATCAATTTACCCATTGTACACTTGCAAATTACAAGGGAATCGGAAAAGGAAGATCGGTCGGTAATCCCTGTTTAATGTTGTTATCTGTTCAAAACCAAATCAACATCGAAATGTCATATTCGCTGCGTCAAGCTTATTTTGACAATTGTATCATTGATGGTAATTGGCCTGCCGATTCCACCAAACAATATGGAGGGGAGATTCGCTTTGCTTCATATACATTAAATTCGGATGAAACCATGGTTTGGCCGGACGAACAAGGTGAAGCGGGAAATGACGAGACTTTCAATTATCGATTCACATCCTGTTTGATTAAAACCGCACGTGTGAATAGCGACCGTTTCCTTCAATGTCTGTTTGTGACAAGCCCTACCTTTTGGAAGATTGGAACACGAGAAGAAGAATTTGTATATGATTTCCGGCTGGCAAATGAATCAGTAGGCATTGGGGCTGCCAATCGAACAATTTCCGAAAATTATCCGGCAGACCGTTATGGGGTGAACCGCCTTACAAGTTCAGTCGGCCCCTCAATCGGAGCGTATGAATTTATTGAAAGTGAAGAAGGTGAAAAATAATCGGATCCGGATTATCATGCTCTTATTATCCCCTTTGAGCGTAAATAAGGAGTGGATAAGTATTCGTTTGGCTTTTATCTTCTTTTTTTGCTTTTTTCCCTTTCAAACAGCTTGTACACAAATCTCTGCGCCCGGAGAATTCCGGGTGATGTTTTATAACGTGGAAAACCTTTTTGATACGGAAGACGACCCGGATACGGACGATAATGAATTTACACCAAAAGGCGCCCGTAGATGGTCTCCGCGACGTTATTATGCCCATTTACAACAAACCGCCAAGGTGATCAATGCTATTGGCGAATGGGATAC
>JAIRJR010000131.1 GCA_031260575.1 Tannerella sp. | reverse complement strand
TTCACCTGCCACAGGTGTGCCGTTTCAATACGGTTGCTCTTCTTTACCTCGTGGATGATTTTATTCCGCGCATCGTAAAAATCAATCACACTGCCATCGACTTCCAACTCGGTATAACGTTCGGAACGCTGCGGATAACTGGTTTCGTGAATGAGTTTACCTTCGGCAACTGTGTCGGAGGTGTGTTCCATGTTGATGCCGTTAGAAAAAAGCCAGAGTTTACGCCGGCAAACCATGTAGTAATTGATATGTGTGGCGGTGAGGTTCATGCGTGCATCCAAAAAATTAATTGTCTTCTTTTTCGGGCTTCGCGGTAATCATCCGCACCTTAGAAGCGTTTTCGATTGCTTTAACCGCTATGTCTTTTACATTGGCTTCGGCGCGATTGGCTTTATCGGTATATTCTTTCAGTTGACCCTGATGTTCGGTTATTTTTTCCTGCAAAGAAGTGATAATCTGGTCTTTCAAGCGCACATCGGCTTCGTATTCCTTTTCCATCAACTTCGTATCGAACCCATATTTCGTTTGAAGTTGTTTGGTTACTTCCGCTTCTTTGTCTTTCAAGGCCTTTTCTAATTTGCCGGGAAACTCGGCGTTCGCTTTCCGGAGTTCGGCTAATTCGCTTTCGGCATTTTTCAAATTCAACTCACGGGAAGCCACATCCTGTTCAAACCGGTCTTTTTTGTCGATTAATTCTTTTTCGAGTTGTGACTTCTTCGTATCGTACGCGTCCTGCTCCTTTTGGCGGCTGATTTTCAGATTATAGGCGTAATCATCTTCTTCGCGTTTCCTGCGTTTGGTCAACTCGTCAGAATATTCTTTTTCTGCCGCTTTTTGCTTTGCTTTTTCAACCTCCCATTGTTCTTTTTTGGAAGCCATGTCGTCGACAAAAGCCTCTTCCTTCTGCTTCATCTCTTTTTCAAAACTTTCTTTCTTTTCCCTTTGAGCCAGCAACATAGCCGCCAAAGAATCGGTATTCGCCGACAGTGAATACAAATCTTCAAGCGTTTTCTTTTCTATCTTGATGGCAGCACGGATTTCTTCCAATCTCCTGAATTCATCGCTTAGATTTTGCAGAATCTCGTCCAACGAATTACTCAAATCCGACTTGAGGGCAGTAATACTTTTCACGATTCCCTCATTAGAAACATTCGCCACTTTATCCAACGTTTCCTTCCGTTGTTTTTCTTCCTGTATCTGCTTGGGAACTTCGGCCTTTGCCGCTTTTACGTTCTTTACCATCGCTTCATACGCTTTTAAAATTTCCGCTTTTGTACTTTTTTCTGATATTTCCATAATTCTTATTTATTTGATTGTTAATGATTTTTTGATTTGCAATTGCATTTCGTCCGGATAATTAACGCCAACAGCTGTTCCATCGTCCCTGATGCCGATATAAATCCTGCCACCGCTCGAATTAAGAAAAGCCACAGCTTCCCTCTCGAGATTGTCCGTTAGTTTTTCCTTTAACTCCAAACGGTTAGTTTCAACATTTAGTGATCCGTATTGCATGATAATTTTCTTTATTCGTCTGTTCCGATATATCTTTGCTTTAAATCATTGACCCAATCATCACTTGAAATCACTGTCAATGTATCGATAAAATCATCCAAATACCGGGGATAAAAACCGCTTCGAGCCTCATTGTCAAATACAAGGAGCTGTTTATAACTGTCGACTCCATTTTGGCAATGGCTGTTATTTCGGGGGAACAGGAAAACAAAAAAACCTTCATCATAGTCTTTGTTTGTTGCAATACTAAGCAGGTGATCTCTCCAAATTTGAGAAAGCGGCGGCATTCGTAAAAGATCCACACAGTCAGGTTTGAAAAGTCCACATTCATATGTCAAATCTGTGTAACGATCAGTTTGTTCTTTTCGCTTTTCGAATCGTTTTTTTGCTAATGCGTTCGTTTCTTCTTTTAAACTCTCGGCATATTTAACCTCAATTCCGATAAACCCTTTTTTGTCACCCTTTCTATATTCAACAAAAACATCAAAAGCAGAGCGGTCACCGAGATATTTGGGGTCACCTCGTCCGGGGGAATATTCAAACTTTATTGCCATAACCTTATCAAGACGTCCGGGAAAAATATGCTGAAAAAACAAGGTCGCCAAATTCAAATCAAAATAAAATTCACCAAACAGGTTGAAACAGAGCGGTTGCGACGAAAGCAGGTTATTCCAGATTCTTGGTTCACTGATAAGTGCTCCCGTTTCTTTTGCGTTTTCGATTTCTTGCGTTACAAGAAATTTGATATTGTCGGTAAGAAAATTCGCTTTTTTTTCTTTGGCGAACTTTTCCTCCAAGTAACTTCCAGCCGGAAATGTCTCTTTTTCATTCGACGATTTTCTTTCAGGCTCTTTCCCCTCCGGAAAATCTTTTTTCGTCCGCCACTTGCTTTGCAGAAGCCGGGCGTATGCCGAATATGCAGTATCCTTCTGATAATCTGCCTTATATTCTATTCTTTCAGCTTTATCGGGTCTAATCATATTCATGTTTTTTATTTTTCAAAAAGACTTTTATGTAAAAACCAAACATATTTAATTTAAATTGCTAACATTAAAGTTATTTCTCAAAATACTCATAATACACATCACTCATTCCATCCGAAAAACCACCCCCGCATTTAATCGCATCTTTGAGGCATTTTTTGCATCTTGGTTTGAAATCGTTCAATAATCCAACTTTTTTCATATATGTCAAAGCTTTCTCGAAGCAATCCATAGTATTATCATAGTGTTGTTCAGGCATATCGCCATATTGATCTGTTAAATCACAGGCATTTTCGACCAAAGTTATCCATAAGTCGGCAAGCAATTTTGGGGGAGGTTTCAACGCGCTGAACTCCTTAATAGCCTTCTTGGCTGCCGGAAAACAGGTGCGTATATTCCAGGCTATGCGTGCCGGATTAAATTTATTCACTATAATCGCTTTATACTGTTCAAATAAATCCTGCATATTATTCGGATTTAGAAAGATTTTATAATGCTCTTTCACAGGCTTGTACATCGAATATAACTCCGTAATTTGTTCAATAAGCTGTTCTTTCGTAAGCTTTTGCAGTTCTTTTTTAAGTTCGATTTTGGACATATTTTTTAAATTTATTTTATTGTAAATCGTAGACGCTAATCATCTTCCTGACATACTCCTCCATCAGTATGTACTCGCCGGTCTCGCAGTTGATGTAACAAACTTCGTACGCTGCATCAATCGTTTCGGCAATCTCCCGGATTTGTTCGTTTGTAAATCTTTCCATCAATTTCATACGCAAGTATATCAAATTATTATGCAAATATAGAAATTGTTTTTCTGTTTGCCGAAACGACGCCAATTTTCATCTGTTTCAAAAAATCGTTGAACGAAATTTGTTCAGGAAGAAGTTTTCTATTTTTCATCTTTCAGTTGTTTTACTTCATTGTCCATTTTCAAAAATCGGTCGTAATCGCTTTCAAACAATCGGTCTTGTACGATGCGATATTTTTCAAATTCTGTTTCGGCGTGGTTTTTGGCAATTTCCATTGAAATTCTGCCTGCGTTTTGCAAAAGTTCGTATTTGTTGGCGATTAAAATCTGGTCTAATTGCTTAGCCCAATCTTGCATTGTCATTGGAATTTTACGCTTTGCCATTGCTTCGGCAAAATCCAAATAACCCGAAACCAACAACTCCAATTCTCCGAGTTCGTCTTCGAATAAATAGTTTTTGGCAATCCCCACATCCGATTTTTTGATTTTTCCCTGTGGCGCATCGTTCCATGTCGTCAGTCCCATATTTTCTTTTCCGACATCGGCTCGCGCAACAATCAACTCGGCAGCGGTATGATGATGAACAGCCCAATGCAGTTTGTTTTGTACTTTTTTGAAAAACAACTCGGTAGTCTTTGCCGTTAAGTCATAATCGAGCGAAGTGGCGTAAATATCAGTCACTTTCTGATAAAATTTCCGTTCCGAAAGGCGGATTTCCCGTATTTTTTCGAGTTGTTCCTCAAAATACTGGTCGGTCAATACGCCTCCTTTCTTAAATCGCTCCGCGTCCATAACCCAACCCTTTATCGTATAATCTTTCGCAATTTGATTGACCCATTTCCGAAACTGCACCGCCCGGTCGCTGTTCACTTTGAAGCCTACGGCGATGATTGTTTGCAGGTTGTAGTGCTTCGTATTGTAGGATTTACCGTCAGTGGCAGTTATCCGGAAATTCCGGATAACTGAATATTCATCTAATTCATTATCTTTAAAGATGTTGATAATATGTTCGTTAACGGTACGAACATCCACATCATAAAGCGTAGCCAACATCTTCTGTGTAAGCCAAATATTCTCGTCTTCATACCGCATTTCGATATTTTGCGGATTGCTGCCCGCAGTTGCAACGAAAGTCAAGTATTCCGCAGCAGAAGAACGAACTGACAGGTTGTTGTTTTCACGTTTCATTACGTTCAGTTTTGTATTTTTTTACATTCAATCGCATATTATACAAATATTTAACACGCAAAAAATCGCCATAAATACATATATTTCATAGAAAGATTCCTATGCAAATTTCCGGAAATATTACCATAAAATATAGATTCACTAAATTGGTTTAAGGCAATTAACCGATGTTCAATAATAAGTAGATTCATTCCCATGTCTTTTCGTTATAATCAATATTCCTTCAATCATCTACATAACAAAAATCATAATAACTGCAACCTTTGCATATTTTTGCTTCTATCCTTTCCGGACATGTTTCCAAGGCAATTATATACTCTATTTCTGTAACGATATTTTCAATGTAAGTCACATCTCTGTCTGTCAGTTCTATTTTGGTTGTTTCACGTAATTTTGGATATTCAATAATTCCGCTTACCCCATCGACTCCATTTTTCTTCAACAACCAGATATAGAACTTAACCTGCCATGTATGTGCCATCTCAACACGATTACTCTTCTTTACCTCGTGAATTATTTTATTACGGGCATCGAAAAAATCAATCACACTTCCGTCTATTTCCAATTCGGTGTATCTTTCTGAGCGTTGTGGATAACTTGTTTCGTGAATAAACTTACCTTCGGCAACAATATCAGAAGTATGCTCCATCTGGATTCCATTTGCATGTAACCACACTTGACGTATACACACATGATAAAGATTGATAAGCGTGGCGTTTACTTTCATATTACATCATGTTTTGGTCATCAGGTTCGAGCGATAAACCTTGATGCTCATTATACTTCATATCTAATAAATAGATATCCGAATCGTTAAGTTTTCTACATCCAAACTTCTTAACGATATGCAATGGCACTTTTAAAGTATATTCTCTCAACAAATCGAAATCTTTTGCTGCAATACATTCATCGAAGTTATTGTCATGAAAATGAGATAGCAAGACAGCCTCAACGGTGATATAATCGCTTTTTCGCGAACTGATTTGATGAAGTTTTGCCTCATCAATTTTTAGCGTGTAAATGTCCTTAAGAAAATCTTTCCATAGTTTCCCAATTAAGTTTTTAGCTTCGTTCAATTCTTGAAAATATTTATCTCCTAAATTTTCTTTTATATAGATTGCATCTACAAGTAGTTTGAAGTCTTTCTCAGTAATATCACCATTCTTTTGTAACACCTCATTTTGCAAGTATTTGTAAGTCATTGAAAGAACTTCCGGTAAATCTTTATAAACATACTTCCTGCTTTTTTCAGATTCACGGGTAATGACTACTTTTGCATACGACATATCTGATAATCTCGCTTGTATTATTCCTTTACGGTTTACGCGCCCCAAGCGTTGAATAATCGCGTCTATTGGAGCATTTTCTGTATAAAGCACATCAAAATCTATATCTAAGCTAACTTCAACAATTTGTGTACAAACGGCTAAATAACCACCCTCAATCTGCGCAATTTCTTCCAACAAATTTTCTTTATTTTTCTTGTCTTTCAATATAAATTGAGAATGATAAAGCATTCGTTTTTCCAACGATATTTTTTCGTTCAATAAGTCAAATATTTCCCGTGCTTTAGCAATGGTGTTACAAACCACTAATATTTTTTTCTTTGAATTATAGTCAGCCGAAATATCATCAACACAATGCTCTATCAAACAATCTCTAACCTCTACTTTATGCCGTTGTTTAGTATCATATTTTTTGTCATTTATCAATTCATATTCAGGTAAAACCTTTTCCAACTCCTGCTTTAATATTTCCGGAAGAGAAGCGCTCATTATAGCGAATCGCGTGTTAAAAGGCGCAATGATTTCGATGACTTTTAGAAGTAAACCAAAAGTATAAGCATCGTAAATATGAATTTCATCAATAACTATTTTTGCATTAAAACTTGCTGCTCCTGTCAACACCCAGTACCCCCAATTAAAGAAGCTGTAAATCAACTGGTCTATTGTCGCAACTGTAACCGGTTTGAAAAAAGTGCGATTATACAAATAATGAGTTCTTAATGCTTCCGGTTCCATGTCTTCTTCTTTTTCTTTCAACACATATTGTGCAGCGCTATGCGAAAGTCCAACATTTTCATTCCCGCCAAAAAAACTCAACATCCGCTGCCACATCTTATTTGTCGTAACCATTGTGGGGAGTAAGAAAATAATTTTTCGGCAACCATTATCTTGTACTGCCCATAAAACGGCTGCTTCGGTTTTGCCTTGTCCGGTGGGAATTTGAACAAAAATATTTTTCAAACCGCTCCTTGCCGCGTGTAACTGAAAGGAACTCCATCCCGTAAAATAAGATACTTTACTCTTCATCCCGTTTGTTACAGATTTAACATCTTCAATAGTGGCATACTGATATGTTGCTGTATTTGATGATGCTAACCAATCGCAATAATGCAAAACGGATTTAAACAGAAGAAATAAATCACGAACTGCATTTGTTTTTTCGTATTTGAAAGAACCCACATAATCTAAAACATCGTCATAGAAAGTCCAGTATGGTTTATCATTTTTGTTTGGCAAGTCAATATCTACAATTAAGTCCTTCCATTG
>JAIRJR010000056.1 GCA_031260575.1 Tannerella sp. | reverse complement strand
CCAGAAACATCACAGCAGAATGAAATCCGTACATTCCTGATCTGTCGCCGAAATGTTTGGGATAATCGGGTATCCATCCGCTTTGTTCATACATCTTTACATAAGAATCAAGTATCTCGGATTGCCGCTGAGGATTGAGAATAACCCGTAACGGATGCATGGCAAGGAAATTCCCCCAACTGTAATCGTCGGTATAGAAAGGCTTGGTGTCAACATGTATGGTGCTGTCGTATCCGCTGAAATACTTTCCGTATTCCGAGATATCCACCATGCGCACATAATGCCGGTAAAGCGCCGTGTAAAAGGTTCTTTTCTGCGCTTCGGTTCCGCCTTCCACTTTGATTTGTCCAATTGTTTTTTCCCATTCCTGTTTTCCCTGTTCTTTCAGTTTATCGAATGACACGCCTTCCAATTCTTTTATGAAATTCTCCTTTGCCTGTTCGTTACTAATAAAAGAGATTGCATAGCGAAATTCTATCACTTCCGGACTGTTTTCATCGTAACTGAACCATGCCTTCTCGCCATTCATACGCGATGGAATGGGTTGAGGGCCAAGAACTGTATATTTACCCCAGTATTTCTCGCCTTCCGATTTTCCGCTTTTTGAATTTTCTGTGAATATTCCGTACATATACGCTTTACCTTTTTGTTGATGATGGGCATCAATCACAAATTCCGTTCCCGTTACTTCGTTTTGGTTGATGTCATATAAACCGTTTTCGTAGTTATGGTTCAGCAACAGATTTTTCTTTATCCCTTTGGGGAAAGTAAACCTGTACATACCTGTTTTTTTGCCGGCAGTATATTCGACGGTGATGTCATCATCGGAAAGATAGGTTGAGTAGTACCAGGGATGGTTTACCTCAAAATCGTAATCATACGTCATCCTCCGGTTCCAGCAGGTATCGGATAAAGCGCCAACAGAGGGTTTTACGGCAAAAACATACTGTGGTGTGATCACATTTAATGCAGTCAAGGGGAACGCAGTGATTTGGTCGTCAAGATAATCCTGCCGGATCGGGCAAACCCTGATCATTTGATTCGGCATATGCACAACCGGCCTGTTCGAGTTGAGCAAGGGTGCAACATTCCCGATTGTCGGGTCGATATACGCCAAGTTTGACGTTTCCTGTTGGAAACAAGTCGTTAATAATACAATCAACCATACGGGAATAAGGATAAATTTTACCCGAACGAAACGGAAAAACGAAAAATCCGACATAAGTTCTCATTTTTTTAAGTTAGACAAACACATTTTCAAGTCGCAAAATAGATGCTTCCATAACCTTGTTACTTGAAATGAATTACGACTGCAAAGATAAGTAATTATCCGATTATTCAAGGTATTCCATGTATTTTAATCAAAATATACTTCAATTAAATGGGTCATGCGAACCAAATATGTCAAAGAATACATTTCTATACAATCACTATTGTCGAATGTAAAGGATCGTTTAATATACGCAACTAATATTTATTGAACTTTTTTTAACGAACTTGGACAAGTTCCTGAAATTTTTGTGAAAAAATATTTTCAAATGTTATTTTTTAAGATTAATTTTGCACCGTTTTATTGACGAAAAAAAACGATCGTTTACATTCGACAACATTGGGAAATAATTCACGATACTACACTATAAACTAAACATTATTAGATTATTAATCCAATAAAACCGGAAATGCCTATGATAGAATAGAAAATAAGTAAAAAACAAACCCGCTCTGCCTTTTGCAGGGCACAAATTATTTATTATTAATCAATTATTATTATTACTAATTTTTATATGAGCTAAATTATGAATCATGAATTTATAAAATTTAAAAAAATATCATGTGCTTTTGTGCCAATGCTTTTATTATTGGCTTTGGTGGCGTTTGCGCCTGCAGCTTCAGCTCAGACATCACAGATAAGGGGAACTGTTGTCGACAATAAAACAGGTGAACCCATTATCGGCGCTAACGTTCTTCAAGTAGGAACAACCAATGGAACTTTAACCGATATTGACGGTAATTTCACATTGACTGCTCCCAGAAACTCCGTATTACGGATTTCATTTATCGGCTATGTTACCCAGCAAACCACCGTACCCAATCAACCCAATGCAACACTGAATATCCGCTTATCGGAAGATGCCGCACTCTTGGATGAGGTGGTGGTAGTGGGCTACGGAACGATGCGTAAATCGGATGTGACCGGCTCAATAGCCATTGCTACTTCACAAGATCTGAGGCGTGTACCTACATATAACGCAATAGCCGGCTTAAAAGGGATTGCATCAGGTGTCAACGTGTTTGTTAACTCCGGGATGCCGGGAGGTAATACACGCGACCGCGTTGTGATTCGTGGTCAATCATCCATCAATGCGCTTGCCGATCCGTTGTATGTTGTGGACGGAGTCATTATGGAAAACTTCCAGTTTGCCAATCCCTATGATATCGAACGCATGGAAGTATTAAAAGATGCTTCGGCTACAGCTATTTATGGGGCGCGTGGCTCGCAGGGTGTGATTTTAGTTACTACCAAAAAAGGCGCTACAGGAGATAAAACATCTGTTTCTTATGATGGTTGGGTGAGCGTTTCATCAATGCAAAAAAAGATGGAAACGCTGAATGCGGCAGAATATATGCAAGCCTATAAAATAGGGATGCAAAACGCTGTCAAATACGGCGGTTTTTCAGAAGCCGCAATGACGACACGATGGGAAAATCTAGCCCAAAACAGTTCGCTCAATCCGAATTATCAAAACCTGTTCCGCATCAATGGAACATTTAATCCCCAAGGCTGGAAAGACCTGAACGACAATACGTTGGTGCCACTCTACGATACCGATTGGCAAGAAGAAGCTACGCAAAACGCCATTTCACATTCGCATCAATTAAGCATTCAGACGGGAAGTAAAAATTCTTCGACAGGGGTGTTTTTAAATTATACGGATCAACAAGGGC
>JAIRJR010000053.1 GCA_031260575.1 Tannerella sp. | reverse complement strand
GGGAAGGTTGTCGGATGTTCAGCTCGCTTATATTGAGAGTTATATCACCTATCGGTTGTCGGTAGCCAACCTAAGCCGAAAGACGATGTTTGATTTTGAGAATGACAGAAGCTATTTAATAACTGAATAATTGCATAATAAATAAAAAAATAAAACCAATGGAAAAAGTATTTTACAAATCACCGGTCGAAGCAAATGGCATTTTACCGCCAAATGCTCCTACACGCTTACAGTCTTACGGTCTTACAGTCTTCTTCTTGTGTATGTGCCTGTTTTTAACATGTCAAGCAGGATTGGCACAAAATGAAAATGAAGCATCCTTGCTTTTGGATCTGAAGAAAGTGCGAGCCGAATTTGAGGTTTCAAAGCAGAAATATGAAAACGACATCAAGTTGTATGATGAAAAAGCAATTTCGCTGAACGACCTCAATAAGTCGAAGAACGAATTGTTGAGCAAGGAAGTCGATTATCAGAAACTCATTCTGAGGCTTATTTCACAACAATCGTATATCACGGTCGAACAGGCTGTCAAATATCAGACCGAGCGGGGCGACCGGAAGGTCAAAGTCATACTCAATAGCGCTTTGGAAGGAAATGAAGAATACCTCAATCAGTTCCGGGATCATTTTGATATTTTTACGCCCGAAATGCGTTCGGGTAAGATTTATAATATTTATGTTTCGCTGGTCGACAACGAAACGAAAACAATTATCGGTTCGCCGTATGAATACCGGATTCCATTTATCGAATTGGGAAAAACAGGAACGGCTGATTTCGAATTACTCAAAGACATGGAGTCATTAACCGTTGCGCTGAGTTATAACAATAAAAAAGACGAGAAAAACATCTACTTGAAGAAAGGGGGCAGTTCGAACGAGATCGATATTGCCGCTATGCAGTTTTCACAGGAGGCCGACTTGAGTTCGAGTGCGACCTACCAACTTTCGTTGGAACGTTTTTCATCCTCGGACGATATTTATCGCTTGGTGGTGATAGGTTTGCCCCGTCAAATCACCTACGACTTCACAGATGCGGGAAGCAAAGTTTCACAGATACGGTTTGCACAGGGAATCAACGTAAAGCGATTATCGCTTCAAATCTATTTACCCGATCGCGACGACGAACAAATCGTGATAGACAAACCCATTCATTTTCAAGCATTGGCGCTGACTAATGCGGAATACCGGAAAATTGAAGGCAAAGACCTTTCTGCCATTTCATTTGAGGAATTGCAGGCGAACATCAGCGGGTCGGAGCAGTTGGAGATTATCCCTCGCGGAAAGGGAAGAATCGAGGTGCGCGCCAATAGCTTGTACCACGAGATCACGGCCGGCAAGGAGGTTTCGATGGATATCGTGGTTCGCAACGCAGGAAGGCGCCGTTTGGACAATATCAAGGTAAGTACTGAAAGACCTTTGGGCTGGCAGACGGTCATCACACCCGATGTGATCCGCGAACTCGAACCCGAAAAAGAAGAGAAAGTCAATATCCGGATTATCCCGCCTAAAGATGGTGGAGTCGGCGCACAGGAAGTGAAATTCAAAACCGAAGCAATGGCCGATAACCGCAAAGTGGAAACAGAAGACAAAAACGTCCGTATCCAGGTTAATGCCGCCACATCGGTATTTGGCACCCTGTTATTGATTCTTGCATTGATCGGATTGATAGGCGGTATCATTTGGTTCGGGATGAAATTGAGCAGGAAATAAGTGAATACACAAAAATAATCATTATTAATACAAATATTATGTTACAAGCTATTGATTTAACAAAACGTTACGAAGACGGGCAACTCGCATTAGATTGCCTCAATTTAGAGATTCGGCCCGGAGAAATTTTCTTCCTGTTGGGAGCAAACGGTGCAGGTAAAACAACCACCATCAACCTATTCTTGGATTTTATCGAACCCACTTCCGGTAAAGCCGTTATCAATGGTATCGATGTGATGGAACAACCTTTGGAAACAAAAAAACATGTCGCTTTTGTTTCGGAAAATGTGATGTTATACGGCGATTTCACCGCCCGTCAAAACCTTGACTTTTTTGCCCGGTTGGGTGGAAAAAACAACTTGACGAAGAAAGACTACTACGAGACAATGCGTAAAGTGGGATTACAGGAGGAGGCTTTTGAGAAAAAACTGAAGAAATTCTCGAAAGGGATGCGTCAAAAGGTGGGTTTAGCCATTGCGATCATTAAAGATACCGACAATATTTTAATGGACGAACCTACTTCGGGTTTAGATCCCAAGAGCGCTGCCGAGCTGATGCAGATACTGAATCAACTACGCGACAAGGGCAAATCAATTCTGATGTGCACACATGACATTTTCCGTGCCAAAGCAGTTGCCGACCGCGTAGGGATCATGAAAGAAGGACGCATGGTGATGCTGCGCACGCGTGAAGAATTTGAACAAGACGATTTGGAGCGGATATACTTAGACTATATGCAGGAAACTGTAATAACCAATTAATTTCCAATTATTAACTTTTTAATTTTCAATTATCATGATTTGGTTAATCGCAAAAAAAGACTTCCTGTTGAATCTGATCTCGGCACGATTTGTCATCGGATTCATACTTTGTATGGTAGTGATACCCTTTACATTGATCGTGAGCGTCGACCGTTACAAAAACCAGTTGAGGGTACATCGGGTGTATGAAACGCAGATCGAAAACGCCAAAAAGGAAATAAGGGTGTACTCGCAGGTACGTCCGACCATTGTCGTTCCTCCCGTACCATTGAGTATTTTCAGTCGGGGCATCAGCGAGCAAATCGGTAACACGGTGAGGATTCAATTGGGAGAATACCCGTTGCTCCCATCCGGAAATACCGCCACACGCGACAATCCCTTGCTTAATGCCTTTTTTTCCATTGATTTTGCTACCGTTATCGCTATCCTGATGTCGTTGCTTGCTTTGGTATTCTCGTACGACCTTTTTACCCGCGAACGCGAAAACGGCACCCTGAAAGTGACGCTTGCCAACGGAATAAGCCGTCCCGCTTTCCTGACGGGGAAAATGCTGGGTATTGTAATCACATTAGTTCCCATCTTGTTGTTCTGTTTTCTGTTAGGCGTATTTGTGGTTCTATTGTCGCCTTCCATACAGTTTAGCGCAACCGACTGGGGTGGAGTTGCATTGCTTTTCCTCTCTTCGCTGCTTTATATGGTGGTATTTATCTTGTTGGGCATGTTTATCTCCACCAAAGCGCAACGATCATCCACATCCATTGTAGTCAGTCTGTTAAGCTGGATCTGGTTTCTGTTCCTGATGCCCAATATCGCATTTTATCTATCTCAAAGTTTTGTCAAAACAGAAATGTATGACAATGTACAGTTTGCATTGAATGACTTAAATAGTCAATTTGGCAAGGAGCAGGATGAAAAAGCTGCATCTATCAAGAATGAACTTGGCATGACCGGCATTAGTCATTGGAATTATAACACAATGGGCGATGGTACGCAAATTATGTCCGGTTGTGTATGGGAAACCAATGAGTTTCACCGTCGCAACAATACATGGCAGGAACCTGCCCTGATTGATTTTGCCGATAAAAAATGGGTAATTCAGAAAAAATATTTAGATGGTCTTACTCACCAGGAAAAAGTGCGCGAATA
>JAIRJR010000371.1 GCA_031260575.1 Tannerella sp. | reverse complement strand
CTCACGACAGTAGCGCTTTCGGTTGGGTGACGGAACGGTTGATCGTCGGAAAGATTCACACAAAACGCAATATTGACAGGTAAGAGCAAATAATTGACGGATCCTTTCTTTTCGAATTTTTCAAGTTCTGCACTGTCGGGCTTTCGGGAGCAATGGTCGTCTTCGGAGCTAAATGAATCCTGAAAGGAAGAATATACCTTATTTGTACTGATTATTTTAGCACTTGCCATCTTTATCCGTACGGTTATTGGCGAGCCATGCAAGGTTCCTTCCGCAAGTATGGAGTCAGCGATTCGTACCGGTCTATGGCTGTGGATTGACAAACTGACTTACGGCGGACGTTTGCCCGAACGCTGGGCGGATATCCCGCTGATTAATGCCTTTACACATATTGCCTCGCTTCGAATCACCGATGCACAAAATTATTGGAGCTACCGCCGCTTACCCGGATTTACAAAGCCGAAAACGGGAGATATCGTCGTTTTCAACAATACACATAACGAAGAAACGCTATTGGTCAAACGCATTACGAAAATCAAGCAGGAAGACAACCTGATTCTCTACTTCCTGATGGGCGATAACAGGGAAAAATCCAATGACAGCCGCACATTCGGATGGGTGCTGGAACGGCTGATTGTGGGGAAAGTTAATTTGTAGTTTGTATATCTATTTTTCCGCCCGTATCAGATGTTTCTAATAACAAAGCGGCTGTTTGTGAAATAATGATATCCAAACAGCCGCTTTATCCTATTCAAAACCAAATTTAAAGCGTTTTATCTCTTAATAACCTAAATTTCTTATTTGCCGAAAAAACGTTTAAATAATCCTTCAAAGCCTTTGCCATGACGCGCTTCGTCTTTGGCCATTTCGTGAACGGTGTCGTGAATGGCGTCAAGATTTAATTCCTTGGCACGTTTTGCAATACGCATTTTGTCAATATTAGCGCCACTTTCGGCATGCAT
This sequence comes from Tannerella sp., assembly GCA_031260575.1. Classification (GTDB taxonomy): domain Bacteria; phylum Bacteroidota; class Bacteroidia; order Bacteroidales; family Tannerellaceae; genus Tannerella. The sequence continues at coordinate 1,607 of JAIRJR010000371.1, read as the reverse complement.
TCTCTTTTCCAGATTTGTCTTGGTATCCCAAACCACATCACCTAAAAGTTCGGCAAATTTGGAAGCATGCTCTGCTTCTTCAATGGCATAACGCTTAAATGCTTCTGCAATTTCGGGGTAGCCTTCGCGATCGGCTTGACGGCTCATAGCCAAATACATGCCAACTTCTACACATTCGCCTGTAAAGTGAGCGTTTAAATCTTTAATCATTTCGTCGTCGCAACCTTTGGCCACACCGATTTCATGTTCGGTCACAAAAACCAATGCATTATTGTTTTCTACGACAAGTTCCTTGAACTTGTTTGCCGGCACATTGCATTGAGGGCATTTTTCGGGCGCCGAATCTCCAACGTGGACATATCCACACACTGTACAAATAAATTTCTTTTCCATCTTTTTTTATTTTTATAAATGAATAAATAATTGTTATCGTTAATATTTAGTTTGTCGAATTTAAACATTTGTTACATAACCCTTTGACATTTACATACGCCTCATCGATTGTGAAATCCGGTCCTTTTGAGAAAAAATCTTGGATTTCAAGGAGGGGTATATCCAATATCAAACCGCATTTTTTACAGCGGAAATGGGCATGCGTTTCCAGAACCCCATCAAATCTTGCATTTCGTTCGTCGATGTCAATATGTTTCACCAACTTTTGATCAACAAATAATTTCAGCGTATTGTTTACAGTTGTTTTTGATAAAGTCGGTATTTGAGGCAAAAGTGACATATATATATCGCTTACAGTAGGATGCGTTCGAAAATTCATGAGATAATCCATTATTGCCAAACGTTGGATGGTTGGACTAATACCATGTTCAATTAAATGTTGTTTTGAAGACTTTATCATTTTGTACTTATACCATATTTGTATCGAGTACAAAAGTAATACATAAAAAAATGTCTGCCAAATAAAATAACAATTTTTAACCAAATAATTCCTATCTTTGCATTTTTTATGTTAGGTTTTCGTTTTGATTTAATTATCATTTTACATTCTAATTTGTTATGTTTGAGTTTATTGATTCATATCCTTGGCTCATGCCGGTCATTATTTTTTTTGGCCGGATTTGTGATGTAACTTTGGGCACTTTACGAATTATTTTTGTGTCCAAAGGCGAAAAAACAAAAGCACCGATTGTCGGTTTTTTTGAAGTCTTCATATGGGTTGTTGTCATATCCCAAATTTTCTCACACGCCACAAATATTATTGCCTATCTCGCTTATGCCGCCGGTTATGCGACCGGTAATTTTGTCGGGATATTGGTCGAGAATAAAATCGGCTTCGGATATCTGTCGTTCCGAATATATACGAAAAAAGACGGAGCCGAACTAATCCGGATTCTACATAACAACGGATTCGGTTCGACTCGGATTACAGGGCAAGGCGCAATAACGGAAGTTTCTATCATCGAAACTGTAATCCGAAGAAAAGCGGAAAAGAAAGTCATCGAAATCATAAAGGATTTCGATCCGGATACATTTTACCTCATTGATGATATTCGAACCAAACAAAAAGGTGTTTTCGCACTTTCATCATCAGCCGGAGCGCCAAGGTTGGGAAAATAAAATGTAGTTTTTAAAAAAATACACTGACCCGGTAT
>JAIRJR010000364.1 GCA_031260575.1 Tannerella sp. | reverse complement strand
AAACCAGGGAGCTAAGTCAGTATATCTCTCTTCATCAATCCCATACACTTCGGCTAATTGTTGCACTGTATAAAAGCCCCCGAGTAAATTTCGAAATCGTACGATTCTGTTTGCAAAAGCGCTGCCGATACCGGGTACTTTCTTCAGGATCGTGGTGTCGGCACTGTTGAGTTCGACGACCGTTCCGGTAGAATACTTTTCCGTCCGGGGGTAAGAAGTTTGATTCGAAGTCATTCGGTTGAATCGTTCTGAAGTTGATTCTCTTCTTGTCGTGGGTTGGCGGGAAGATGTTGACGGAGGATTGGATTCATTACGCATAGCTGTCCGGCCGGAGGAATCTGTCGTTGGAGTCGATGAAATCGCAAATGATGATGGATCGGACGACGTAACGGAAGCCTCCGGCCGGGTTTGTTGAGATGTTGCCGGTGGTGTTTCGATTGGTTTAAACGATGGTGGATTTGTCAGTATAAGTATAATTCCCGAAGATGTTATCAGGCATAATAACAAGATAAGCGCATTTCGTTCGCCTTTGGAGAAATAGAAAAAATCACGCCAAGACATCGTTGTTATGAATTAATCGTAATGATTCCATCTTTCAGGTAGATTATCCTGTCGGCTTTTGCAGCCAACCTTTCATCGTGTGTGACCAGAATAAAGGTCTGTCCAAACTGCTTTCGTAATTCAAAAAACAAATCATGCAGTTCGTCCTTGTTTTTTGTGTCGAGGCTGCCCGAAGGTTCGTCAGCCAGGATGACGGACGGACTGTTGATTAATGCCCGCGCTACGGCAATTCGCTGCTTTTCGCCGCCTGACAGTTCGGAAGGTTTATGTGTCATACGGTCTGCTATTTGCAGGAAATCCAATAATTCTTTTGCTTTTTTTTCAGCTGCCGACGCTTTTCCCCGTGCGATAAGCATGGGGATCATCACATTTTCCAGTGCAGTAAACTCCGGTAACAGCTGGTGGAATTGAAAAACAAAACCGATATGCCGGTTTCGGAATTGCGCCATGTCTTTTTCATTCAGTCTGAACGGTTCAATCCCGTCAATCACCACATTTCCGTTATCCGGTTTGTCCAACGTCCCGATAATTTGCAATAAAGTTGTCTTGCCTGCGCCACTTGGCCCGACAATGGCTACAATTTCCTTTTTATCAACGTGCAAATCAATTCCTTTTAAGATTTGCAATTTGTCGAAACTTTTGGTTATACCGGATGTATTGATCATGCGTGATTGACTAAATAAAGCACGAAAATAGATACAATTTTTTGCATAAACAAAAAAAAACAAAAGAATCTACCACCATATCAAAAAAAAACCTATCTTTGCATACTAAATCAATGAAAGTGACTGATAAGAAAATAACACTTATCTTAGCAGATAATCAGCCGATCACAAGGCTTGGAATCATTACGCTTTGGAGCCGGTTGGTTCCCGAAGGACAGGTTTTGCCTGTGAAAGACCGGATGGAATTGCTAAAAACGCTAATGATATATCCCGAAGCATTGATTATTGTAGATTATACTTTGTTCGATTTTTCAGGTTTTGAATCCTTGTTGATTACCGCGATGAGATTTGACCGTTCACGCTGGATTATTTTTTGCGATGATCTGAATGGATCGTTTTTACGCCGAATTGTTCCGGAACGGACTTTTGGTGTGGTGATGAAAGACGATTCCATCGAAGAAATAGCACTGACTTTACAAAATGGAATTGCAAAAAGGCAATATTTGAGTGTACACGCTAAAATGATTTTGCAAAACAGAAAAGGATTCCAAGACAATCCCCCCCTGACACCTACCGAAGTGGAAGTATTGAAAAGCATCGCCCAAGGCAAATCAAGTCAGGCTGTTGCAGACGAGAGAAATCTGAGTGTCCATACCATTGCGACCCATCGTAAAAATATATTTCGAAAAATAGGCGTTAATAATGCAGTCGAAGCTGCCAAGTATGCCGTTCAAATCGGAATTGTTAATGTGACGGAGTATTATATCTGACAGATGGAATCATCTAATTTTTAACCCCATATTACCCAATGAAGAAAATATTTTTACTATTTGCGGTTTTTTGCATTCATATTGCATTGTCCGCGCAGCCTTTACGTGTGATAGTCTTTGGCGCCCACCCCGATGATTGCGACCTCAATTCAGGAGGTACAGCGGCTTTGTTTGCACAATTGGGACATAAAGTGAAATTTGTATCCCTGACCAACGGGAATAAAGGTCATCATACCATGCAACCGGACGCATTAGCCGCACGGCGGAAAGCCGAAATGCAAAAAGTAGCCGGTATTCTCGGTATCGAATATGATAATTTAGATAACCCTGACGGTGAACTTATGCCTACCATCGAAAATCGTAAAGCAGTGATTAAATTGATTTGCGACTGGAAAGCCGATATCGTAATCACGAATCGCACCAACGATTATCATCCTGATCATCGCAATGCAGGTGTGATTGTACAGGACGCTTCCTATATGGTATCCGTGCCGTTGATGTATCCCGGAGGCGAACCCTTACTGAAAGCGCCCGTGTTCCTGTACATGCCTGACCGTTTTCAAAAACCCAATCCATTTTCACCTGATATCGTGATTGATATCACACCGGTTGTCGAGAAAAAGATTGATATCATCTGCGCGCATGAATCACAGGTTTTCGAATGGTTGCCTTGGAATGGGGGATATTTAGACAGGGTGCCGCAAGATGCGGCGGGACGTCGGCAATTTATAGCAAACCGGTTTCTGACTCGTGGCTCGTTAGATCGATTCGGAGAAGCGGCTTTGAAATGGTATACCCCTGAACAATTGAAAAATAGCCGTTTTTTAGAGGCTTTTGAGGTCTGTGAGTACGGCAGTATTCCAAACAAGGAAAGGATAAAAGAATTATTCCCCATGTTGCCAAGGTAACGCATGACCATGTTATCATTTTATAGACAGTCAATTACTTATTCTGTACTGTTATTTCTTATGATTTGGATGGGATGTTCCCCGTCCGAACCCTACTTTTTCGTGCATATAACAGACACACAATTTGGAATGAAAGAAAACAATGCGGGTTTTTCGCATGAAACGGCAATGGTAACCCAAGCTGTCGCAGCAATTAACCGGCTAAATCCTGCGTTCGTTGTCATTACAGGCGATCTGGTTCATAAAGAAGGAGATGTAGAACAAATCGGGGAATTGAAACGACTAATTTCCCAAATCAAAAAAACGATTCCCGTATATATGGTTCCCGGCAACCACGATGTGGGTGCATCGGCTCCGGATGAATTAATGGCTCTCTACCGTACAAACTTCGGCAACGACCGCTTTTCAGTATCACATAAAAATACGACACTTATCGGTATCAATTCGCAAGTGATATGGGCGAAACGTGATTCGGCCGAAAATGAACAGTATCAATGGATAGAGAAAGAACTCCAAAAAGCAAATACCAGTCAATTCCGATTTGTTTTCGCCCATCACCCGCTTTTCTTGCAAAACCCCGGAGAAGAGGATGTGTATCAAAATATTCCGGGCGAATATCGCAATAAATACATCGACTTATTCGATAAGTATCATGTACAATATATGTTCGTCGGGCATCTACACAGAAATCATGCCGTTAACGCGGGCAATCTCTCCATCATTGTGACCAATTCAGTTTCTGTCAGCCACTCATCCGAACCACCCGGCTTTCGAGTGATAACAGTATATCCCGACAAGGTCGAACATGTTTACTATCCGTTAGAAACATTGCCTGCCCAAATTGAATGACAAGAAACATAACGGAATGAACTTCAAATTTCGAATCTGAAATAATAGAAAGATGCCAAAATTAGTAGAAACCCCCATGATGAAACAGTACTTTGACATCAAGACAAAGCATCCTGATGCCATTCTACTATTTCGCGTAGGCGATTTTTATGAAATGTATGGAAAAGACGCCGTCTCCGGCGCCGAAATCCTGGGAATTGTACAAACTAAACGCTCGAATGGTTTCGCAGATTATATCGAAATGGCAGGATTTCCCCATCATGCCTTGGATACTTACCTCCCCAAATTGGTTCGTGCCGGCAAACGGGTGGCGATTTGCGACCAGTTGGAAGACCCGAAGACCACCAAGAAATTAGTCAAGCGTGGTATCACCGAATTGGTTACACCCGGGGTATCCATCAATGACCATATTTTAAACCACAAGGAAAATAATTTCCTGGCAGCGGTACATTTCGGGAAAAGCATTTGTGGAGTTGCTTTTCTGGATATTTCGACCGGCGAATTTCTGACAGCCGAGGGTACTGCCGGTTATATCGATAAACTGTTAAACAACTTTGCCCCCAAAGAAGTGTTGATTCAACGCAACATCAAAAATCATTTCATCGAAACTTTCGGCTCCCGTTTTTTACTCTTCGAACTCGACGATTGGATATTTAGTTTTGAAACAGCCTATGAAAGGCTTTTGAAACATTTTGAGACATCGAGCCTAAAGGGTTTCGGCATACAGGATTGTCAATATGGAATCATCTCTTCGGGCGTAATTTTAGCCTATTTGGATATCACCCAACATACACAAATTTCGCATATATCCAATATCCTGTGCATCGAAGAAGAACGCTTTGTCCGTCTCGACCGTTTTACGGTGCGTAATTTAGAGTTAATACAGACCATCAATAACGATGGAATCGCATTAAATCAGATTTTAGACCAAACAGCTTCACCCATGGGGGCGCGACTGCTGAAACGTTGGATTCTATTCCCCTTGAAAGATATTCAAGCCATTCAAAAAAGGCAAAACATCGTCACTCATTTCTTTCAGCAGAAAGATTTACGGGAGAAATTTAAAAAATATATCGGTGAAATCGGCGATTTGGAACGTATCATTTCGAAAATTGCCGTAGGAAGAGTTTCGCCCCGCGAAGTGGTTCAGTTAAAAACGGCGCTTTACGCCATTGATCCGATCAAAAATCTTTGTGTGTCGAGCGATGAACCTGAACTTCAGGCAATCGGTGAAAAATTGAATCCATGTGCCGGGATTCGCAGCCGGATCGAAAAAGAAATCAACAGCGACCCGCCGGTACTGATCAATAAAGGAGGGGTGATTGCCAAAGGAGTTCATCCTGAGCTGGACGAATTACGCAAAATAGCATACTCCGGAAAAGACTACCTGATGCAAATCCAGCAACGCGAAAGTGAACTCACCGGCATTCCGAGCTTGAAAATAGCATTCAACAACGTATTCGGTTATTATATCGAGGTGCGAAATACACACAAAGACAAGGTTCCACCCGAATGGATTCGCAAACAGACTTTAGTTGGGGCAGAACGATACATAACGGAAGAATTGAAAGTGTATGAAGAGAAAATCTTAGGCGCTGAAGAGAAAATTATTGCGTTGGAAGCAAGATT
>JAIRJR010000350.1 GCA_031260575.1 Tannerella sp. | reverse complement strand
GAATGAATCGCTATTTTATTTATCTTGCTTATAAGGGTACGCGTTATTGCGGATGGCAAAACCAGCCGAATGGCGTTAGTATTCAGCAATGTGTAGAGGAAGCGCTTTCGAAAGTGTTGCGACAGACGATATCCGTCACCGGCGCCGGACGGACGGATGCCGGCGTCCATGCCCGTATGATGGTTGCTCATTTTGATGTTTTGGAAGGGATAACGAATCCGGATTTATTGACGGAAAAACTGAATAAAATGTTACCGGAAGATATTTCTATTCATAAAATTACGCGGGTAACGATTAATGCTCATACCCGTTTCGATGCGCTTTCGCGTACCTATATATATAGGCTTTCTGAGAAAAAAAATCCTTTTGAATATGAATACTTTTTCCGAACTTCATTGAAAACCATTCGTTTTGATCGAATGAATGAAGCATGTTCCGTTTTATTTGACTATTCCGACTTTACCAGTTTCAGTAAGCTGCATACAGACGCGAAGACCAATCTTTGCCGTATTGACGTTGCCGAATGGACAAAAACAGATGATAGGTGGGTATTTACGATTAAAGCGGATCGTTTTTTGCGAAATATGGTACGGTCGATCGTCGGCACGTTGCTTGACGTGGGACGCTACAAGTTGACAATCAATGAATTTCGGGATATCATCGAGGCCAAAAACCGGTGCAGGGCAGGCATGTCGGTCGACCCTCAAGGGCTTACTTTAGTCGATATTGAATATCCGGACCACCTGTTTCTTGATGAATAAACAAACCGTTTTATTTTGTGTTATTCCCGTTTTTTGCTACTTTTGCATCGCTATTGATCAATATTAGGTACGAATGAGACGTTATATCACCGGTTTAATTGCATCCTGCTTGCTCGTTGTAGCCAACGCGCAAAAAATGGAAGATGTTTTTATACAAATGCCCAATGAATTAATTGTTCAATTGGAAGAAGCATGGAGAAAAGATTTGGTAGATTTATATAAATCGGGCAAACCTGCCGTTTTAGAAAATTCAATGCTGGGTAAATCCGTCTTGAAGAAGTTGACCGATGATTATCTGTTATTGCAGTCTACGGAGCGTAGTATGGTTGAACTAAGGCTACTTCCGCTTGTTAACAATACGCGAATTATATGTATGATTCAAACCATCTTCGGGCCTGTGGCAGATAGTCGGGTGTCCTTTTATTCATCGGAATGGCAACCGCTCCCTGTCGACGGTATTTTTACGCCGGTTAACGAAAAATGGTTCTGGAAAGAAGATGCGGTTCAGACCGCATTTGAATTTTTATCGTGTTCGGATCTGTTTTTAGTGAAATATAGCCTGTCGGACGAAAAAGAAACACTGACGGCCGAATACATGACTCCTCATTATTTGGATGATGAAAATCAACAAATTGTGAAACCTCTATTGAAGTCGGATCCAAAAACGTATGAATGGAAATCGGGTCGTTTTGAATAAAAAATGATAGGATAAGAATAATGAGGACTTTTATTATTTTATGCGGATTTTTGATGTCCGAAATGGTTTTTGCTTCAGAGCCATTCAATGAAGCTGAAGTTGCGAAATTACGAGATTTTCTGATGCAGGAATCGGCCGAAGCCGGTAAAAAAAATTATGAACAGCTTGGCTTAAAATCCATGGATGACATTAATTGGTCGTCAGTTACAGGATTGACATGGAATACTGTAACCTATCATTTGGAACGCGTCTTTTGGCGTAGTTTAAAGCTATCCGGCGATATGGATTTTAGTGAATTTGCAGAACTGAAATCTTTGAGGTGCTATTTTAATGACATTAAATCGGTCAATGTAACTAATTCAACAAAACTGCTCGAGTTTGATTTTTATACCAATGATTTGGATGAAGTCGATCTAACAACCAATCCATTATTAGGTTTTGTGCGTTTAGGTTACAACAACCTCACTTCGCTTGATTTGTCGAATAATCCATCTATCTATTTCCTCTGCTGTACAGGTAACAGGTTGGAAGCATTGGATGTATCGGAAAAAGAACAATTGCTTGAACTGTATTGTGTCGGCAATAATCTCCATACCCTACTCATTGATAATTGTACCGAATTGAAAATAGCTAAGTGTGATCTGAATCAAATAGATAATCTGAACTTATCTAATCTGCCAAAATTGAAAGACTTTTCCTGTTCTAATAATAGATTGACGGAATTGTTACTGAATAATTGTATTTCATTGGAAGAACTTACTTGTAATGACAACGAAATTAGCGTTTTAGATGTTTCAAACTGCGAATATTTAACCAAGGTGTATTGTCATAAAAACCAATTGACATCTCTAATTTTAGAAGGATGCAAGAGTCTGACTTTCTTAAATTGTGATAATAATATGCTTTATTCGTTGGACATTTCTTCTTCTCCTTTATTGGACACTTTATTCTGCAAGTATAATAACCTTACAATTCTATCCTTACCGCTTCCAACCGAACATTTGACAAGATATTCATATACCCCTCAATATGATGTTGCAATAGTAAGCAAATACAACCAGATTGACTTTAGTGATTTTTTCAGGATCAATGATTATGTTTCCAGGTATGTATGGTTTTATAAATATACAACTATTTCACCTTCGGAAAGTAAAGAAGGCCGGTTTGCTTTTGATGA
>JAIRJR010000333.1 GCA_031260575.1 Tannerella sp. | reverse complement strand
CAAAAAGTATTTTTGACTTTGTTTGCGACCAGTTGGGGTACAATATCCTGCCAGCCGAATTATCTGGTTACGGAAGACGGGAACAGACGGAGACCGACCATCTTCAGAAAATACTGGCTCATCTGAATTTTCGTAAATGGCAACCGCTCTTCGACGTTCATGTTGTGGAAAAATGGCTTGTTGAAAAAGGCATGGTTCATGACAAGGAGCGGTATCTGCTTGATTTACTTTGTCAAAAATTATACAGCGAAAAAATACTACGGCCCGCTATAGGAACACTTGCAGAAATAGTGGGCAGAATACGGGAAAAGTTGGAGAAAGAGACTTATGCGCGTTTGTCTTTTCTGTGGACAACATCTCTTTTTGAGAAATTAGACCGTATTCTTGAGCCGGACAGGGAGTTGAAAATTACCCCGCACAGATGGCTTTGCAACATTCCGGGCGGTAATACTTCCGTGAATATCCATCAGATGTTGGAAAAATATGACTTTCTTGAACAATTGGGCGTCCAATCCTGGGATTTGTCCAGCCTTTCGGAGAACAGAAAGAAAAAATTGGCTTTTTTGTCAAGAAGCAACTCTAATGCCCATTTGCAAAGAATGCTTTCGGTTAGAAGGTACCCTGTTTTGGTATGTTTTCTGAAAGAAAGCCTGTTGGACATTACCGACGTCATTATGTTGATGTACAGTGATTACTGGCAACAAACCATTCATAAATCCAAGCGGGCATTGGATAGCTATCTGGTAAAAACCGTAAAATCTCAACAGCATGCCCTGCAAACCATCATTCAAACAGGCAAAATGGTTGTTGATGAAAACATTGAAAATGAACAGTTGCGAAAATACATCTACCAAATGTTTCCCAAAGTGCAGATACAGGCGGCATTAACAACCTTAACGGGAAAAGACGCCAAAAGCGTTTCACGATATTCCTTTTTATCGAATCATTATTCATCCATAAAACGGTTCAGTCCGAAACTTTTGTCAACGCTTCCATTTAAGGTTTCTTTTGCCAAAGATAATTTTGAAGCCGCTTTGCAATTGGTCAAAGAATTACAAAATAACAGGAAAAAGAAAATACCTCAAGACGCACCCATGAATTTCATCGGCACGAACTGGCAAAAAGTAATCATGCGGGAAGGGAAAATCAATCAACAAAACTACGAACTATGTGTATTACATGTGCTCAAAGAGAGGTTACAATCCGGCGATGTCTATCTGGAGCTGTCCCGTAAATTTACCAGTCTTGAAAGTCTCTTAATTTCAGAAACATATTGGAAACCGCACAAGGAGGATATTTGCCAAAAGATTTCCCTTCCGGATTTACCGGAAACAATCGACAGGAAAACAAAAGAATTATTCGGAATATTGCCGTTGCTGACCAAAAAGTTATCCCAGGCTTTGGATATACGGTTAGAAAACGATGTTTTGATTGTTTCGCCTTTGGTCGCGGACGAAATACCGCCCACTGCAATCTTATTGAAGGAACAAATCAATGCAAGGCTGCCCAAAGTTTCTTTGCCGGAAATGATCAGGGAAGTTGATACTTGGATCAACTATTCTGATGAACTGTCCGCAGAACAGCCCTCCCGAAACCTCAAGCACCGAAATCTGAAGTATGCTGTGCTGTTTGCCAATGCCTGCAATTTATCTTTGGCGGACTTGGCACGATCTTCCGACCTGGAATATCAATCGCTTTGGTGGGTGGGGAATAACTATTTTTCGGACGACAATCTTAAAAAAGCAAACAATCTGATTGTCAATCATCACTATCGGCAATGGATCAGCCGTAACTGGGGAGGCGGAGTTTTATCTTCATCAGATGGACAGAGGTTTCCTACGGATGGGAAAATAAGAAATGCCAAGGCCATTCCAAAATATTTCGGTTATGGAAAAGGTGTGGGCATTTATACCCATACCGTCACGCCTTCGACCCTCATCAGCAAATTGCAGGCATATCCCAGACAAAACAATCTCATGTATGTATTACAATCATACGGGCAACTTGTGAAAACCATCTTCATTTGTAAATACTTGCTGGATATAACCATGAGAAAGAAAATCAATGCGCAACTTAACAAAGGGGAGCAACTTCACGGACTTAGGGCGTACCTGTGGTTCGGAGGAGATGGCGTGATTCGGAAAAAACAGGAGAATGAACAACAAATAACCGCCCTAAGCCTCAATTTGCTCACTAATATTGTTATCACCTGGAATACCATTTATATACAGGAAATTATAAAGCAACTGCTGTCGGAGGGATTTGAAATAAACGAAGCAGACTTCGAGCACATTTCACCGGCTCCGTTCGAACATATTAACCGGTTGGGAAAATACTCGTTTGATACAGATTTTGAAGTTGCTGCCAATGGGCTTAGACCACTGAGAAATGTATCCAATTTTTGAAAACGTTGTTTTTCGCAGATTTGGAAGAAGAACCTCTTGTACAGCAGGAATTTGACCGCAAACACGCCGAACAGGTTGCTGCCGAAATCGGCGCCCGTACTGTTGTCATCAATCCGTTAGACAGGGAGTGGAAAGAGCAGATGATACATGTGGCAAGGGAGTTGATTAAGTAGGCTGTTATGTGCCATAAAAAAACAACAAAGTTAATTGTTCATTATTCATTGATTTCCTATCTTTGTGCCATAATCCAAAAATGCAAAAAATTATGAAACTATCATTAGGTACGCATTATAATGAATTTATGGTTGCTGCTGTAAAGTCGGGCAGATACAGTTCGATAAATGATGTTATTCGCAAATCAATCCTTTTGCTCGAAATAGAGGAGAATAAGATCAATGTATTGCGTAGCAGATTAACGGAAGGCGAAACCTCACCGATGCTCAACGATTTTGACGCACAAGGTTTTTTAAAACAGATTCACAGCAAATATTTGTAATGCACTATATTATCAGCACAAAGGCTGCCGAAGACCTTGAACAACTATGGCAATATACCTATTTAAGATGGTCGGAGCAGCAAGCCGACAAGTATTATAATTTGATTATCAAGAGGATTGAATTTATTGCACAGCATGCAACTGCCGGACGCATAATGGATGATGTAAAAGAGGGTTACAGGTATTATACTGTCGAATCGCATATCATCTTTTACCGGATTTCCGAAGATAATACAGTAACTATTATCAGAATACTTCATCAACAAATGGACATTCCAAATCGTTTGAAAGATTGATTCAATTATCTGTCTCGTCCTGGAATAGGTTGACAAAAAAAGTTGACTTATGTTAGAATACAGATCACCTCGTTATTTAAAGCGGACGTAAAAGGATTACAGTCATTCCTTTAAGTTGCAAGTAGTACATGAAGTTGAGTTGGGCGAGTTGTCCATTAAAGGAGCCTTGCGCAAATATGGCATTCAATCTCACGGCACGGTTTTGAATTGGATTAGAAGATTTGGTACTTTTGGCCGCGAACTTCAAGTAAAATTCACTATGGAAACAAGTCCCGAACAAAAACTGTTTGAGTTGGAAGCCAAAGTTCGTTTATTGGAACGGCAAAAAGAGAGTTTGGAACGCCAACTTAAATTTCAACAGGACAAGGCAATCATGTTTGATATGATGATTGATATTGCCGAGAACGTGCTAAATATTCCTGTCAGAAAAAAGTCTGTACCCGAAGCATCGAACGCTTCCAAACGGAAAGGCGTGAAACCATGATTTACAGTTGCGATGTCTTCGGGATTAGCCGTCAGGCGTATTACAAACAGAAACACAGGCGTAAAGAAATACGCCTTCAGTC
>JAIRJR010000282.1 GCA_031260575.1 Tannerella sp. | reverse complement strand
ATATCCTCAATCTCCTTTACATCAATAAAAGGCGTCATTGGGATATCGGGTAAAATATATTTTTCGGGCGTAAATTTCATTTGTTAATTTTTATGTTTTGATTCTGCAAATATACGACTTTTCATTTTTTCATACGAAATCATATCCATCTAAATCTTCAAAACTCGTAAATTGCTCCAAGTCGCGGCGTTCTTTTTTGGTTGGACGCCCTAATCCTTGAGCGCGGTCAACAAAACCGGAAATCTTTTTCATTTCGAGCAATTCATATTGATCGGGCGGTGTTATATTTTCGATGTAATCGGGTATTAATTTAGCTCCCATACGGTTTTCCACTAAAGCTAACACTTTAAATGAAAAGGTAATGGGAGGTTTACGAATCTGTAAAATATCACCGGTTTTGATCATGCGTGATGGTTTTACATTGACTCCTCCGATTGAGATACGGTTCTTTTTGCATGCCTCAATTGCGATTGTGCGTGTTTTAAACATTCGGGTTGCCCACATGAATTTGTCGATCCGTACTTCGTTCATAGTTAATAACTGAATAACTGAATAATTGAATAACTGAGTTATTAATTTCAAACTTCTGATTATCTATTATTTATGATTGTACAGGTTCATTGTGATATCTGTACCTGCCAAACAAAAACTTTTCACCATTTCGGCGGCCAGTTTAATTCGGTCGGGCATTTTCTCCAATTCATCGGGTGTGAATGGGCTTAATACAAAGTCGATCTGTCTTCCATGCGAGAAATCATTTCCAATACCAAATCGCAGCCGGGCATAATTGTCCGTACCCAATACATCTTGTATATGTTGTAATCCGTTGTGTCCGGCAGAACTTCCTTTCGGTTTTAAGCGAAGCGCACCATAGGGCAAAGCAATGTCGTCCACTACGACCAAAAGATTTTCAACCTGAAGGTTTTCCTTTTGCAACCAATAACGGACGGCATTCCCGCTAAGATTCATAAAGGTATTCGGTTTCAAGAGGATAAGCTCCGCATTTTTAATTTTCACCCGGGCAACTGCTCCATATCGTCTGTCCGAGAAAAAAACTCCGGTTTCTTCAGCTACGGCATTGACAATCCTGAATCCAACGTTATGACGCGTACCCCAATACTCCGAACCGATATTTCCTAAACCTGTGATTAAAAATTTCTTGAACACAGAAAATTATTTCTCTTTCGCCGCTTCCATACCACGTGCCGCACGGGTCAGTTTCACTGAACATACAACCGCATTCTTGGCATTAATCAATTCGAGGTTCTCAAAATGAAGATCACCTATCTGGATTGATTTGCCCAAACCAAGTTTGTCTACATTGATGGTCAATGTTTCCGGAATTTTATCATATAAGGCTTTCACGCGCAGTTTACGCATTTCCAGATTCAACTTACCACCTGCTTTGACCCCTTCGGCATGACCTTCCAAAATCACCGGCACTTCCATGACAATCGGTTTTTCATCAAATACTTCGAGAAAATCAATATGCAGAAGCATATCCGATACGGGATGAAACTGAAGGTCTTTAATGATTGCCTTTGTTTGCTTCCCTCCGGTCAAAGTCAATGCGACCAAATAAATGTGAGGCGAATAAATCAAAGTACGCGTATTTTCGGCCGAAACGACCATATCTGTTACGATCACGCCTTTGTTTTCGCCGATTTGTACAACTTTTTCACCTTTGTTCAGCCCGCCCTGATAAGGTAATTCCACGGGGGCTTGTCCATACAAAACTGCAGGAATTAATCCTTGTTTACGAAGCGTTTTTGTCGCTTTTTTTCCAACAATCTCTCTTGGAGATCCTTCTAATTGAAATGTTTTCATCTTGTTTATAAAAATTGTGTTACTCAAAATTAGTGTTGCTTCCTAATTTCCCATCACACGATGACAGGGCTTAAAAAAGCGGTGCAAAGGTAATTATAAAAGTTCAAAGTATAAGGATTAATGACAATATATTTTCTGACATAAAGAAAAACTGCACAAATATGGCCGATGTGTGCGAAAATATAAAAAAAAACCATATCTTTGCGGCAAAATTTATGAATCGGGATGATTGTAAACAGACTCCAAAATTAAAAAACAACATGGATATTTCCCATATTGAACATTTGGGTATTGCCGTAAAAAGCATTGAAGCCCATCTCCCTTATTATGAAACCATTTTGGGACTAAAATGTTATCACATTGAAGTTGTTGAAGAACAAAAAGTAAAAACAGCTTTTTTTCAGATTGGGCAGACGAAAATCGAATTGCTCGAACCTACCTGCGAAGAGAGTGCGATTGCCAAATTTATCGAAAAGAGAGGAGAAGGCATTCATCATATCGCTTTTGCCGTTCCTTCAGTCCGGACTGCTTTAGATGAAGCCGGTTCAAAAGGTGTTCAGCTAATTGACAAAGAACCCAGAAATGGTGCCGAAGGACTCCGGATCGCATTTCTTCATCCGAAATCGACGGGAGGGGTGTTGACGGAGTTATGTGCGCCAAGAATATAATCGGTTAAAAAAAATAGAATTATGAGTAATCAACTTGCAAAAGTGCAGGAATTAATGGATTTACGTGCACAAGCTCGTCTTGGGGGCGGGCAAAATGCAATAGACAAACAGCATGAACGAAGCAAATACACTGCCCGCGAGCGTATTAATATGTTGTTGGACGAAGGCAGTTTTGAAGAGATGGATATGTTTGTCAAACATCGTTGTACGAATTTCGGCCAAGAGAAAAAAAACTTTTTGGGTGATGGCGTAGTGACCGGTAGTGGAACCATCAACAACCGTTTGGTCTATGTCTTTGCACAGGATTTCACCGTCTTCGGAGGGTCATTATCGGAAACCATGTCGCAAAAAATCTGTAAAATCATGGATATGGCGATGATGATGGGTGCACCCTGTATTGGGATAAACGATTCCGGCGGCGCACGTATTCAAGAAGGTATCAATTCGTTAGCCGGTTTTGCCGAGATTTTTCAACGCAACATATTAGCTTCGGGCGTCATACCACAGATATCCGGAATTTTTGGCCCTTGCGCCGGAGGAGCCGTTTATTCGCCTGCACTGACCGACTTTACTTTAATGACGGAAGGCACCTCCTACATGTTCCTTACCGGTCCCAAAGTAGTCAAGTCGGTAACAGGCGAAGTAGTCGACTCTGAACAATTAGGTGGCGCCTCGGTTCATTCCACAAAATCAGGTGTGACCCATTTTACGTCCAAAACTGAAGAGGAAGGATTGGAGATGATTCGTAAACTACTGAGTTACATCCCTCAAAACAATTTGGAAGAAGCGCCTTATGTGGATTGTACGGATCCGATAGACCGTTTGGATGACGTTTTGAACGAAATCATTCCCGACAACCCCTCCAAGGCTTACAATATGTACGATATCATTAGAACCATCGTCGATCATCATGATTTTTTTGAGATACAGAAAGATTTTGCTAAAAATGTAATTATCGGGTTTGCACGTTTTAATGGCCAGTCCGTTGGTGTGGTAGCCAACCAACCCAAATATTTAGCCGGTGTGTTGGACTGTAATACTTCACGCAAAGCAGCCCGTTTTGTACGTTTCTGCGATGCGTTTAATATTCCGATAGTTACATTAGTCGATGTGCCGGGATTCCTTCCGGGTACCGGCCAGGAATACAATGCCGTCATCCTTCAAGGCGCAAAATTGTTGTTTGCTTATGGCGAAGCTACCGTACCCAAAGTAACCATTACCTTACGCAAATCCTATGGCGGTTCGCACATTGTAATGAGTTGCAAACAATTACGAGGCGACTTGAATTACGCTTGGCCAACTGCCGAAATTGCAGTGATGGGCGGGTCGGGCGCAGCTGAAGTATTGTATGCCAAAGAACTGAAAGAAGCGGAAGACCCTGCTGCCTTGATGGCTCACAAAGTGCAAGAATACAACGATTTGTTTGCGAATCCTTATGTTGCCGCCAGGTATGGCTATATTGACGATGTGATTGAGCCGCGTAACACAAGGTTCCGGGTGATACGCGCCCTCCAACAGTTACATTCAAAAAAACAAATTAATCCCGCCAAAAAGCACGGAAATATACCTTTATAAAGTATAATTCAATTTGTCGTTTGTCAATCTTGTTTATTAATCCCGCCAGGGTTTAGAACCCTGGCGGGGTTAATATTGATTATTTTATTACTTTTTCTGCCTCCGAATCGAAGCGCTTCTTCGCTTCTTCCATCTGCTTCTTCCACTCGTCCGATTCGAAATGCTTCTTCATTTCTTCCATCTGACTCTTCCATTCATTTGACTCGAAATGCTTTTTCGCTTCTTCCATTTGATTTTTCCATTCGTTCGATTCGAAATGCTTCTTCATCTCTTCCATCTGGCTCTTCCATTCGTTCGATTCGAAATGCTTCTTCGCTTCTTCCATCTGATTTTTCCATTCGTCCGATTCGAAATGCTTCTTCATCTCTTCCAGCTGGCTCTTCCAGTCGACCGAATTGAAATGCTTCTT